>JBHLPA010000165.1:0-5970 GCA_048939935.1 Promethearchaeota archaeon
TGATGAAGATGAAGGCATCACTGAAGGAGGTGAGCTTGAATGAGCAGTAAGAAGAAAAAGAAGAAGGAACCGAAAGAAACCGTTCAAGCTACTCTGGATAATGTACTAGAATCAAAACCAAAGAAGAAGACTGTGACTAAGAAGAAATCAACAACGTCCAAGAAAAAATCAACTACAAAATCCAAGAAGACTACTCCCAAGAAGAAGACTGCTAAGAAGAAAGAAACAACAAAGAAGAAAGAAGCAGCAAAGAAGAAATCTACAACCAAGAAAGAAAAGCCAGCAAAGAAAAAGACGTCATCTATGAAGAAGAAAAAGAAGAAATCAGGTTCTAAGACAAAAGAAAAAGCCGCTCCTGAACCTGAAACTGAATTCAGTTTGATGCAACTTCCGGGAGTTGGTACAAAATTAGAAGAGAACCTGAAAAAGTCAAGATATGAAACCGTTGAGAAAATCGCTCGCGCAAGGGCGACCTCAATAGCGAAGAAGATTGATGGTTTGAGCAAATCTGGTGCTGAGAAACTCGTTGACGCTGCAAAGGACCTTGTAAAGAAAAGCAAAGTTCCAACTGAATCTGTTGAATCTTCAGAAGAACTCGATATTGAAGAGGTTGGTCCTCCAAAACTATCGCTTACAGATGTTCCTGGTCTGGGTGCTAAACTTGCATTATCAATGGAACGCGCTGGATATGACTCTGTAGCAAGGATTGCTCGGGCAACTCCCAGTAATGTTGCCAAAAAAGTTGACGGATTAAGTGCTGCAAAGGCTGAAACGATTGTTAGTGCCGCGAAAGAATTGATGCGCAGTCAAGAGATGGAACGTCTGACAGGTGAGCCTAGCATTGTAGTGACTGCAAAGCAAACGACAGAAACAAAGAAACCACCAAAGAAGGAAGAATCAGTGAAAAAGCCTCCTAAGAAAACATCTAGGAAGAAACCAAAGGTAGCTCCAAAGAAGAAAGCTCCGACAAAGAAGGAACTGATAAAGAAGAAAGCACCTCCAAAGAGAAAGAAACCAAAACCTATCAAAAAGGAGTCTGGATTGCCAATACCTAAAGCTGTGAAGGAGTTGGCAGTGGAACTTAAGGAGAATTGGGAGGCTGTAGAAGAGAAGGCAAAAACCCCAATGAAAGATGGTGAGGAAGCTGAACCACAGATAGAAACTGTTGAGGTTCTCAGCCTTACCGCTGATGACACAACTGAACGGATTGTCGACACCGCATTAGATATACTTAATGAAACAATGACGAGTGGTCGACCTGCGTTTGACATTCCCAGTAGGTCTGGTGACAATATTGTGTGGGATGAGGTTCGAGATCTCCTGCTTCTGGGAATGCGTACTATTTCCCGACCATACCATTCCCTGGCATCAGTTGTTGATGCAACGCGAACTGCTCGTGTGATGGAGATTGTGTTCAATCTTCTCAAGTTGAATCTACATGCAACAAAAAGGGAAGTATTCTACAGTGATGTCAACTTATTCCGAGAGCAGAAGTATAGCGATAAGATTATCGAAGATGTTGCTTCAATGATTCAAACCACGCGAGACAGCATCCATGTTGTGGCATCTGCCCGTGGATCCGCAATGGGTCGAGTGACAATCCGTGATGGTGGGGATCTGATTGATCTCACAAAGATGGGTACTGGAGGGTGGGCGGTAACGCCATTTCTGGATCAACTTGAGATAGTTGAGAGCGATGCGGAATTCATCATCCTGTCCGAGAAGGACGCAGCTGTCATGCGACTTGCTGAAGCCAAATACTGGAATCGTCAACCCTGTATTGTTCTCACTGGAAAAGGTACTGGTGATATTGCAACAAGGGCCTTTCTTAAGATGCTTGTAAAGGAACTTGAAATTCCTGCATTCGCATTGGTTGATTCTGACCCATATGGACACTACATATACTCCGTTTTCCTTCGAGGTAGCAAACGCTTGAGCTACGAGTCACCATTCATTGCGACTCCTGAACTGAAGCTTTTGGGTGTGTTGAGTCGGGATTTGGATGAATATAGGATTCCAAAGGCGGTCCGTATTCCTATGCAGCCTGCTGACATCAAGCGAGTGAAGGACATGCTGAAAGAGCCTTTTGTTAAGCGAAACAAACCATGGGTTGAAGACCTAGAGCTGATGCTTAGACTCAAAGAGAAAGCCGAGATACAAGCTTTTGCCAGCCACAGTTTTGAATATCTAACTGATGATTATCTACCAAGGAAACTCGACACTGGAGACTGGATCTAAGTCTAAATCTGTTCTATGCCATAAGTGAGGGCTTATTACAGAACATGACTCAGAGCTAATAACTATAGATAATTCCAGAGGAATTACTGATAATGATATCAAAAGTCGGGACAGAAGTGATTGATAGTCATGCTCACTTCTTCACATATGATACAATTAAACGTTGGATTGATAGTGGTGCTTCTTTAGAGAGAATGCGAAATCGAGTGAATTTTCAAACTGATATGCCGGAGTTGACCATTCCTGATGAGAAATGGGATGCTGGTCAGATGTGGGTTGATGAACTCGATAAATATGGTATCACCGCAATTGGTATGATGATTGGAGAAGAAGTGTGGGATGAGTTCAATGAAACTAGGAAGCGATTTCCTGGTCGTTTCTTAGGTTATGCGAATATTGATCCGTCTCAAGAGAATGCAGTTGAAACAGTGAAGAGAGCTGCAAAGGATGGATTTCAGGGAATCAAGCTTTACCCAAGTTCTGGAAATCTTCACATGTATGATGAACGGGTCTATCCAATCTATGAAGAAGCTAAAAAACAGAATCTTCTAGTTATTCTCCACTTTGGCATAACAATCGGAGACCGAGCTAATCTCAGATATGGAAATCCTCTAGACATCCAAAAACCAGCTCAGGATTTTCCGGAATTGAACTTCATGATAGCTCATTTTGGAGCTGGTTTCTTCAGAGAAGTACTGATGCTTATGTATCAGACACCTAATGTGGTGATGGATACAAGTGGCAGTAACATGTGGATGAAATATCAGGATGCAGATCTTACTATCACAAAGATCTTCGAGAAGGCTCTTACCGCTGGGGCTTCTTGTAGAGTGGTATTCGGGACTGATTCATCATTCTTTCCCAGAGGATTTCGATATAACATACTAGAAGAGCAATACAATGCAGTTAAGTCTCTATTACCGAAATTCAACTATACACAGGATGATGTTGACCTAATCTTCAGAAACAATATTCTGCGTCTAACAGGGTTCAAACCGAGAAAAGTATAGGAAACTATGCCTTCCTTATCTTCTTCTCAAGGCCTCTGAGTCTCTTCTTATCTTCACCTTCACGGTATTTTGCAGCCGCTTCTTGGTATTTTGCCAAAGCATCCCTAGAGTTACCTTGTTTTGCTAGTTGATCTCCTTGATCTTCAAGGTCCTTACCCCAATCAACATAGGCTTCTCTCACTTTCTCTGAACAGCGGGCTCTCTTCTTGGCGTCAGTGCTGAACATATAGAGCTCTCGTGCTTTTCTAAATTGCACTATCGCCCATTCGAACTCATGCGCTTTCATATGATTTTCTCCTTGGTCAAAGTGAAATCTTGCCATTGAGTCGTAACCTATGTCTACCCGCTTGATGCTTTCCGCTACACCTTTTTCATTGCCTGCTTTCTCGAACAATAACTTTGCAATCTCAAACGATTCAATTGCCTTCTCGTGCTCGTTTTCTTCGAGATGCTGTTCGCCATAATCAAGTCTGGCTTTCCCCATTGCTTCAAAGACATAATCTGGATATTCAAACTCATCTGCTGAGAGAGAGATGCCACAATTGGGACATGTTGGAGTCTGGAGTTCTTGGAGAGGCCCTTTGAGTCCTACTCTGTCCGGTTTTCCAACCACTACATCAATGAAGGTCGTAGTTGTGCTTCCTCTTCCTTCAGGGAACAGGTGCTCTACCGCCTCTCTCGTTTCCTCTTTAATCTCCTTAGGTGCACCATCAGGAAACAGATGATCAAGTGCCTCCTCAGTGGTCACTGGAACTTCCTCATCATATACTCTGGGTGGTTCCACCTCTTTGAACGGCATACCTTCCTTTATTTCTCCAACACCCTCTTCCCAGGACATATCCGTACTCTTTCCTTCTGGAACAGCAGGTTCTTCTTCTGATTCACCTATTGGTAGAAGTGGGGGTCCTTCATCAGTTATAGATTCTTCAGCCACATGGACTTCTTCAGTTTCTGACAATGCGTCTGGTGATGATGCAGGTGCTTTCGACACATCCCAACTCAGATCTTCCTCCACTGGAGGCAATCCTTCACTCTCTTTTCCTGCTGTTTCTGCTTCAGCTTGTATGTCATCAAAAACTGATTCATCTAAGATAGATTCTTCCTTTTTTCCATCCATGAGCTCGGATTCTTCTAAGGTTGGCTCTGGTGGGGCTGCTGGTAAGTTCTCAGGCACTTTGTTTCCACAACTTATACAGAATGTCGATCCTTTCCTGATTCGTTTATTGCATGATGGGCAGATGACTTGATCTTGCATTTCTGAATCGCATTCCTATAGATAGACGGTGCTATTACTATATGTAAGAAATTCAAAGCTATCCATATGAACTGATTTCGTACAAAATCATTGAATGCGCATTTTTTTCCTCATGGTTGAAACAGTAGAAAATACGTAATCCATGAGATTAAACATGCCAAGGTGACTCCAGAAATTGTCTGTTGTAGCGTATGTTGCTTCAGTGTCACCCTTGAATAAATTACAAGAATCCAGAGGATTACCACAAGAAGTGCAATTGGTCCGTACACGTAGATTAGTCCAGTACCTGGTCCTCCTACTCCAGCTCCATGAACTGATATCTTTGATTTGAAACTAACCAAGAAGACTCCCACAGTTACTGAAAAGTATGCGGCAGCTAGTGTGCTCATTATAACACAACTGAGGTAACTATACACGCCATATGCGATGATATAACACATCATTGAGAATACAAAGAATTTGGCCCGGCTCTCCCTCTCTGAGACATCCAAATCTACATTTCCTTTCCAAGCTTCAAATACGATAGGAGCTACGGGAAGTATGACCATTAGTAGGATACAGATTAGGATCGAAGTCAATGGAGTAAGAATTGAACCAAGACCTATTGGTGAAGCAACTGAGAAAATTACTCCTACATAGAGATTAATCAGTGGTGCAGGAGTGAGTCTAGAAATAGCTCGAGAGAGGGTAACACGAAACCCTTTCAATTCTAGAAGTTCATCATGATACTTCACCTGATCCACCGACTTGATTTCTGGATTCCACTCAGTATCTTCAATCTTTTCTTTGAAATGAAGGAATGAATCTACCTGTCCGTTTCATGTAACTCTTGTATTCCTCACCAAACTGCTCAGTAAGCATGCGTTCTTCCTTTTTTGTTATCCAATGAAATGGGATTGCTATTAATATCGCTAGAATGAACATGATCGCATTTGAGGATAGTATTGCTAATCCTAAGGTGAAGCTCATGAATACTGTATACATAGGATGCCTGATTTTCTTATAGGGTCCGGTTTCAATCAGAACATGTTCCATCTGAATTTCTAGTTTCGCAGAATACTGTTTTCCTAGTGTTTGATGAATCCAAATGAGAAGCAAGATACTAATTATATCAAGTATTAGACCTGACCAGCGAATGAAGATAGGGAAGTCAAGATGCGCCCAGAAGACTAGGTTTGGAAAAACCAAGTAGAGGAAAATCATTATGAAAAAAGCAATGATTACCACAGAGAGAAATCCCTCTGGTTTATCGAGAAGAGACTCCTCCTTCTCGCTCTCTCTTCCAATTGTTTTACTCCTGAAATAGATTCTAACAACTGCGAAAATCGAGAAAGTGACAACAAATATTATGCGAAACATGAGCTCTTCTTCCATATCATCAACTCCTACGAGCTACTGGTTATATGACAACAAGCTTTTTCTTTGTCCATTTAACACCTTTGAGATACCAGAACACCCAGAAACTGC
>JBHLPA010000166.1:0-5967 GCA_048939935.1 Promethearchaeota archaeon
GATGGCAAGAAGACTGAGTTCATCTCGGACAAAATGATAGGGATTACAGTCTTTCGAGACCGTTTTGACGAATTCCTTGCTAACCGTGCTGCTGATGCAGGAACCGAACTGATAGATAGCACACCAGTTGTGAATGCCTCCGTGTCTTCACAATCTGCCAGCGTCCGACTCGCTGATGGGAGCGAATTGAGTTCAAAGTATCTTATTGGAGCTGATGGAGTCAATTCAATCGTTAGTCGGACGTTAGGACTTCGACCCAAGAGAAAAGACCTGACAAAATTAGGTCTAGGGATGGAGGCTGATTTTCATGTTGGGAAAGAAGGGGTCGAAAAGGCAACGAATGGGAATCCCTCCATCCTCGAGATGTGTCCTGTTGAAGGTCGCGTAAGTTATGGTTGGGTCTTTCCGAAAAGAGAACATCTCGCAATTGGGGTAGCCGGCGCTGGAGTCCACATGCGTGCTCTTAGACCCCAATTTGACTCATTTCGCAGAACTACTGAAAAACGCCTAGGCGTTACTCTCAATCCAGAAAAGAGAAGGACCTACTTCCTTGGAGGCGATGGCTTGGGCAGCAAGAATGTAACAACACGTGCGTTGTTAATCGGTGATGCGGCAGGATTTGTAGATCCACTCATGGGTGAAGGAATTGCATATGCAATGCAATCCGGAGTCTTTGCAGCCTCTGTCATCAAAAAAGCCTTTGATGAAAATCAATATGACGAGGAAACGCTCTCCGAATATCAAAATCTCTGTCAAAATGAGTTCGCATCCAATTTTGCGCTTGCAACACAAGTTGGTGTCAGAGGATCGTCATTAGCAGAATTCATACTCCCAAGGGCTAATGGACACAAACTAGCATCCAAAATAATGACTATGGTTGCTCGAGGCGAGATAGGTTATGCAGACATACCTTATTTTGTACTCAGGAAACTGCCGAAGGAACTTCCTACTATTATCAAACACATTGTCCAATCACACCTTACAACAACAAACTGAAAACCTTCATAGGTACCAATTCCTCATCCTGTGCAGTAATGAAAGAATATTGGACTGGGCTTGTTATACTCCTGCTGATTAGTTTGGGAACAAGTCCCATAGAGATACAACAGATTTCTCATGTTCCTATTTTCAATGGAGACGATGCTTTTTCCTACCTTGTTGACCAGTGTGATTTCGGTCCTCGTCCTCCAGGTTCAGAAAATCTAAGTTTCTGCAGAACTATGCTTGCTGAAACTTTCGAGTCCCTTGGCTGGAATGTCACATTTCAGAACTTCACTTACAAAGAGGTTGCCTGTGTCAACATTATTGTCCGTTGGAACTCACGGAATGACTCGCCTGTAATCCTTGGTGCTCACTATGACACACGGCCACCAAGCTCTTCAGACACTGGATCTGGTCTTGGGGCAAATGACGGTGCGAGCGGAGTTGCAGTGCTTCTTGAACTTGCTGCCATCCTTCCTGTGCAAACTCGTTCCACCGTTGAGATGGTCCTTTTCGATGCTGAAGACTCAGGGGGAATCTCAGGATGGGACTGGATTCGGGGTTCAACGTACTTTGTTTCTCAACTAAGCACAGAACGTCGAAATACAATCAAAGCTATGATTCTTCTAGACATGATTGGAGATATCAATCTTGAATTACCTCGTGAGCGAAGTTCTACAACTTCACTTCAGAACTCAGTATGGAACATTGCTGACGAGCTAGGGCATAATGATACATTCATTGACGTTTACCGTGGCCCAATAATCGATGACCATAGACCATTCCTAGATGCAGGGATTCCTGCAGTGGATTTGATACAGGTGCCATTCCCGTCATATTGGCACACACTTGAGGACACACCTGACAAGTGCAGTCCTGACAGTCTAGAAGTCGTCGGGGCGGTCATGGAGGTATTTCTAGTGGAAGAAGCTGCAAACATTACAATATTCCCTTCTAACCCTCCACTTCTCTTTATCATGGGAGTCATTGCTATTATTGCTATCGTGATAACTTACCTTTATGTGAGGTTGAAGAGAAGATAGAATGTTACACACCTTTAAACCGAACTTCACCTATCTCTCAATAGACACTCATCCCTTGGTGATTCAGATTGGAAAAGGAATACCTGTATGGGCCATCTGATAGTTCTCCATCGCCACTTACAAGTATCTCAATTGCGCCGAAAGCACGTTTACTTGCTTGTGGTTCCATGGATTCTCAGATTCATATAATCGACTCGAAGACAGGTAAATCAAAACGAGGTATCTCTGAACACGAAGGTGCTGTAACAGCGGTGTCCTTTGTTGGAAGTTCAAACTCTATTCTTTCCTGTAGCTGGGATTATACAACTCGTTTATGGAATCGCAAAAAGATGGAGGAATCACTAGTCCTCAGGCACTCTTCCGAAGTAAAGACACTTACATTTTCAACGAAACTTGGCAGGGGTGCTTCCGGGTCTCGCGATGGGATGGTGAAGATATTTTCACAGCGTAGACTCAAGACACTGCGAAATCTTCAGGCGCATCGGGCAGACATCTCTGGATTATCAATAATCAGCGATCAGCAAAAGCTTGTAACTGCATCCTACGATGGGCGGTGCAGATTATGGGATTTAACATCTTATGACCCAGAGAAGACTTTAGTTAAACAGAAAGAACGCATTCGGTCAATGGCAACAACCCTTGATGGTATGAGTGTACTTCTAGGTTCACAAAGTGGTCGGGTAACAAAAATCGGCATCGAGAACGTGAGAGAGAAGGTGGAATTGTCCGGACACACAGATATTGTGAATTCGATAGCATTTGACCCAATAGGAAGATATGTTGCAACAGGAAGTTGGGATCGAACAATTAGAGTCTGGTCCTTGGAAGACAATTCCGAAGTTGACCGTGGCAAATTATTAACCGGAATTTCTGCTGTAACTTGGTCACCTGATGGAAGCACCATTTATACAGCTGATCAATCTGGAGCTGTTGTATCCTGGACATCTTTTGATTGAACTACACATTTCTTCTTTCAGCCCTTACGTCGATATCTGCAAATCCTTCTTTGTTCCATGTGACTCTTATACGCCCATATCTCTTGTTGATATCCTCTTCCTTCTCTCCCCTAAGAATATACGCAATCTTCTCAGAAAGTCGATTTCTACTTCGTTTATCGAAGGGTATTGGGAGTAGACTGTTGTCTGCAAGTGTCAGTGTGACTGCTTTTTCGTTCAATTTTATGAGTGGCTGTGAC
The DNA here is from genome assembly GCA_048939935.1 of Promethearchaeota archaeon. GTDB lineage: Archaea > Asgardarchaeota > Thorarchaeia > Thorarchaeales > Thorarchaeaceae > SMTZ1-45. Next base: position 3,220 of record JBHLPA010000166.1, read on the forward strand.
AAGATGAGTCGGCCTGGTCTGAAGAATGGCGACTTGTCCCTCATAGTGCGAATTGTTTTGGCTAGCTTTCGATGTTGTGTGATTTCTACACTTGCAGTCCTTACAACATCCTCCAGATATTCTCTCCTTTTGTCATATTTTTCTGCAAAATCGTCCTGCAGTACTTCATATGTCTTCGACCGTGAGGATAACCTGCGCTTGAGAATCTGTTTTATTGTCCAATTGGTGGCTGCACCATATCTCCTAAACTCTTCTTCCAGTATGTCCTGTTTTTCTCTAGATAGAGTGACACTCAATAGTTTTAGAATCTCAACATCCTGCATGGTACACACTGAGAATGCATCTTCAAAGCAACCTAATCAATCTAGCTTAGAGCCGCTGTGTAATGAATTCCGCCTCTCCAATAATTCGCATAGTTTCCTTTGGAAGGATATCATATGCACCATACTCAACAAGAATCTCCTCATAAAAGATGGGTTCAGTTTCGCTGATCTGGTCCATGAAAACACCATCAACAATGTTCGAGAACTCCTTGAGTGTTATGAGAGTTCTCCCAAGCGAACAGGCTGCTTGCCGCATTTCAAGGACTGCCAATTCATAGTCACCATTATAGGTCAATCCTAAGGACCCACGATATTCTCGTTGAGCATCCGATAAGAACTCTGTAGCAAGAATAGCCTGTTCATCAATTGTAACAGTGTTTATCCTAGACTCTGCAATCTCTATCCACTGATGCATGTCTTTCAACACGGCTAAGAGCTTTGATTCATCCATGCCTTTTAGTTTGTATGCTCTCAAGAACAAGGAATATGTCATCGGGTCAAGCATCCTGACTTCAGTAAGGACCTCGGCTGGTTTAAAGATCCGAAATATATTGTTCACCATAAGGATAACCCGACCTAGATTGAAGAGCCCCTGCCGCATCTCGAAGATCGCACTAGGTCCTTCGTCCTCCTGAGCAAATTTCTTTGCTCTATTCAACAGCTCTAGGGTTTCATTCTTGACATTTGAAATAGATCCTTCAGACCAAACATAATCTACAGCTTTCTTCTGCCACGTTTCCACCATTTTGTTAGTGTCGTACATTACAAGAGAATTTCTCAGTCTGTTAACCGCCTCAGATATCTTAATGACATCCTCAGTAGCGAATTCAAAAACATCTTCGACATCCTGAACTGTCATGAAAACCATATTCACAAGAATGTCTTTGTGAGTGGACATCAATCTGACCGGTGCTTCATTAGCATCCCAAATTATGCATATATTCAAATCCGAATTTGCTGTGACAGTGCCTCTAACGTACGAGCCATACGCGAATATACCTTTGACATTCTCGTGGCTTTTCCATTCTTTGACAGTGTCCTTCAGTGCATCTGTAAACCGTTTTCGAACGTCAGACATTGTCGCCTTCATCTCCACTGTTCTCTATCTGCCAACGCCTCTCAAAGTGCCCATTATCAATAAAGCTATCTGATATGTGTCCCGACACTGATTAATAGGCGATTAACACAGGTATTGACATGCCCCGAGTAGATGGTAGAGCAAATGATGAGCTCAGACCTGTTGAATTTATCCGTGATTTCCTCAAACATCCTGAAGGGTCTGTTCTGATTGCTACTGGAGAAACCAAGGTGATATGCGCAGCCACAGTTGAGGAAGGTGTCCCCGGCTGGCTCAACGGTCGAGGCCAAGGTTGGGTCACAGCAGAATATGGTATGCTACCTCGTTCCACTGATGACCGTATGAACCGATACAAGGTGAGTGGTAGAACTCAAGAAATTCAGAGACTGATAGGCAGATCTCTCAGAGCCGCTGTGGACATGACTAAAATGGGGGAGAACACTATCAGGATTGACTGTGATGTCATTCAGGCTGATGGTGGAACTCGCACAGCCTCAATAACTGGAGCTTACGTAGCACTATGTGATGCAGTTCAATATATGATTGACATGGATATGCTTTCTGAAAGTCCGTTGACTGGCAATGTGGCAGCAGTTAGTGTAGGCATCATAGATGATGAAACCCTTCTCGATCTTTGCTATGTTGAAGATGCAAAAGCGGATGTTGACATGAACATAGTGATGCATGGCAATAATTTTGTTGAAATCCAAGGGACTGCAGAGGGGGCGACTTTCGATCGCGATACTATGAATGATTTGCTGGATAAAGCGGTAATGGGAATAGCAAAGCTTATCGATGCCCAAAATAAAGCATTGTCAGTGAGATAGAGCTCAAAAATGTCGCCTTTTGCAAAAACTTTATACGTGAATCTTGCAGAGCAGAATTGCTCTCGTCGAAGAGAAGGTCTTATGCGACGTAAACGTCGTGAGGCTGTTCTGGTAGCGCTGGTGACGGTTTCTACCCTCGACGCATAGCAAGCTTTAAATCGCCATCCCTTTAGGCTGGCGGAGCGCTCACTGAAATGGTGATGCGTTAAGTTAGGTCCGGAGTTCAGGGTTCATGAACGCTGAACGAAGGTCCATCGGGACCAGGTCATGAGATGGGTGCCATTCCCGGTGGAGGACCGTCAACGTCGAAGACTCGGTGAAGTGTGTCATGGAGAGTCAGACGCGTGGACTGCAAAGGATGGAGATACACTGATTCAAACGAATTGTAGGGAAAAGTTACTACAATAACTCCTTGGCATGATTAGAGATAATCATGTTCACAATGAGTGGACAACAGGTAATACTGTGTCAACACATGAGTAGATTTGCGATTCGCTAAACGGCCAGTGGTGGATGACTT
>JBHLPA010000167.1:0-5932 GCA_048939935.1 Promethearchaeota archaeon
TCCAGGACACGTTTGTCAAAATGCTCCTTGCTCCAAACATCATGATAGATTTGAACGACTCTATAGGTTGTATAGAATGAAACAGCTCTAACTACCTTCTTCGGGGCAAACATTGTTCCCTCACCACCGATTATCGATGTATGTTTTAGTAATTCAACGAGGTCTTCTTGAATGTGTTCAAAGCGTAGTTGGAAATACAGTGATTGAACCAGTGATCCAATTATCAGAATTATTGATAAAATAAGAAAGACTTGATGTGTAAATGCCAACAAAGTAGTGAGTAATGCAAATGGAGCGGCTGCTAATGCCAGATGCTTATACGATTCACCAGCCACCCAGAACAGCAATAGTGCAAAACAAGCTGATGCCCATATAATCATAACTGACTCAAAATGGATATTGACTGAAAGGAGTTCAGGAATTGCAAGACCTCCAATAACAATTGGAGTAGGGTTAATCGATTGGGCAATGAAAAATAGGAGATAGATAGCATATCCGAAAAACGTAGGTGTAAAGGCAATTCCGACTAACCTCTCGTTTGGATATCCATTTTGATGAATATACCGGGCTATTGTAGACATATGAGCTCGTAGTATAGCGATGTACTCTCCCTTAGACACAAGATTAGCGAAGATGAATCCAACAACGAATATGAGAGAGAATTCAAGATTCATAAATGACAGTCCGACGAAAACTATGAATAATGTCTGTGAAGAGAGTCGATGTGCTAAGAGTGTCATCGCAATTGGGACAATGGCAATCCAATTCCAAGGGAATGAAAGCGTAACGCAAAGTACTGATGTGCTCGCAAGTAGTAATCCAAATGATCTTGCTGATAGGGTTGATCCTTGTCTAACAATAGAGGGAGTAATTAAAAATAAAAGAACAGTAAGAAGTGCAATCTCAACGAAGAATTGACTCCTTACAAATAGATAGATAATTGATGCAGTAATAATGTCAAGTAGAATCGAAATCCGATTGGTAGTACGTCCATCGACAAAATCACCAAAGCTTACAAATAACCTAAGCATCTGATAATACAGTTTAGGGTAGAGGACTTCATCAGATTTGTAATCAGGATTCTTAATCTTGTTAAGGAAAAAGAAAGTGTCGGGTGTTCCAGGATAATAAAATCTGATATGGGGAATCGCACGAAGAATTAAGCCGACTAGAAGTATGGAACATAAATAGAAGAGTTCAACTTGTGGTTCCATGAAGCGTTCTCCTTTTTATCTCATATAGAAATATTGGCGTAAAGATTTACTTCGCAATAGTATTTGCTTAACTAAAAGAGTTGTTCTCATCCCCTCAAAGAGGACTTGGTGCGCTTATTAGATAATCACAATTCTCTTGATAAGTAGGTCAAGAGGTTATAAATAGAAAGTATGTTGCTGGTGACTTGATGACTTCTGAATTACCACAAGATGAACAGGTAGATACACGAAAGAAGATGCTTCGTGGTGGCATCTTTATGTCGATGAGCCCTTTTTCGTCTTTAATCCTTGGACTCATTGTTTCGTGGCAAATTACTCTCTTTATATCACCAAGTCAGTATGGTCTCTTCGAGTGGTTCAATGTACTTAGTTCATTCTTCATTACCCTGATTCCTTTTAGAATGCCAAATGCCTTGGGACGTTACATTGCATATTCAATTGGAAAGGAAGATGAAGTATCAGTTGAAAGATTGCGTAAATCATTGACAGTACTGTCTATGATTCTTGTGCCTGTGAGTGGGTTAGTAGCCTTTCTTGTCACTCCGTTTGTATTATCATCAGTTGGACGAGGATCAGAATATTTGTTGATAGACGGTTTGATTTTCACATTTGGAGTCATGGCTCTTAATCTCTCAGCTTTTACTAAGAGTATAGCTTCAGCATATCGGGAATTTCGAAGTCTTGGAATTGGTAATTTTCTGGCAAATGTAACTAGCCAAGTTGTCGTACTAGTATTGATTCCTCTAGGCTGGGGGATTCGAGCGCTTTTCATGAAATCTTTAGTCCTAGGTTTGTTTACAGCAATCTTTCTATATCTCACTGTGAAGAACATCTTTTCTATAAGAGGTGCATTATATCCACTGAAACCTCTCATCAAGTTCGCATATCCCCCGATTATTGCGTTTCTTTTTGCCTATGTACTGAATGAAGTCTTGATTAGAGCAATCTTCCAATATTATGGAACTCTTGGATTTGGTGGAGACTTGGGTCTCTATGGTTTTGCATCAAGACTTGTTACTTTCGTCAATGCATTTACCATAGGCTACTATAGCACAATCGGATCTTACTATACTGTAGCTTTAGGCAAAAGCACCAAAGACCTCAATGATGTATTTCAATGGACTGTTAGAATGTCCTTCTTCGTCTTCACGCCCATGATTGTCATATGTCTAGTGATGGCCCCCTCTGCTTTTCTCATGGTTTTCCCACATTATTATTGGGCCTATCAGTACTTCGCAATTTTAACTATTCAATTGTATTTCTTCTTGTTTCTAAGACCGTTACATGCAGTACTTTCAGCCTCAGCAAAAACCGAATACATACTAGCAAGCTCAATCCTGGCATCAATAATTAGTGGATTTCTGATGTTCATTCTGATAGATTATGGGCTTATGCTCGTATTAGTCGGTTATATTTCAAATGGCCTGTTTATCGCACTCTTTTCTGTTATCTTTGTTAAGAAAAGCGTGCCAGACCTTAACCTGAATGTGGCTAAAATCTGGCAATTCAGTATTGTTGCATTCTTTGCTTTAGGACCAGCGGTTGTAGTCCACTTTCTGCGAATAAATCCCATACTCGAACTTGTAATAAATGTGACAATGTTCGTGGCAATTTACGTCGGAGCTACTCGATTTCTAAGATTAGTGACTGATTCAGAAATCAGGAAAGCCATGGTATTTCTACCGGCTAGACTAGTAAAGCCTGTTACTAAGTTCTTGATTCTGCTCTTCATTAGGAAAAGCGAAGCCAACCACACATCTATGAGGAATCAAGAATAGTGCCGGAAGAAAGAAGGCTTTATACGCGTACCATATTTCACCTGCAATAGAAAACAGGTCAAGGAGTAGCTCTCAAAGATGTCACGTAAGACCGTCACAATTGGCAACAAGAAAATTGGTGAAGGCCATCCGACTTTCATCGTGGGAGAGATAGGAATCAATCACAATGGAGATCTTGAGAATGCTAAGAGACTGATTGATGTTGGCGTATTTGCAGGATGTGATGCAATAAAGTTTCAGAAGCGAAATCCAGATTCTGCTGTGCCTGAGGATCAGAAACAAAAGTTAAGACAAACACCATGGGGAGAAATACCCTATATTGAATACAAGAAGAAAATCGAATTTGAAGAGGAAGAGTATAAGTTCATTGATGAATACGCCAAAAAGCAGAATATCCTTTGGTTCGCCTCACCTTGGGATGAAGACTCGGTTGAGTTTCTCGAAAGATTCCGCGTTCCATGCTACAAAATGGCTTCAGCATCTCTTACAGATCATACTCTACTGAAGACGGTGAGAGACCTTGGAAAACCAATGATCTTGTCTACAGGAATGTCAACAATGAAGCAGATTGATGAGGCTATTGATGTTCTCAGTGGCACTGATAACATAGTGATTCTTCACTGCAACAGCAGCTATCCTGCAAAGAATGATGAATTGAATCTCTTGGCAATTGAAACACTCAGAAATCGCTATGATTGCCCAATTGGTTATTCAGGACACGAAACAGGCTTGCAGACGACCATCGCAGCTGTGGCACTGGGTGCTGATATGATAGAGCGACACATCACGTTAGATAGAGCAATGTGGGGAACTGATCAGGCCGCCTCAGTGGAACCCTTCGGTATGCTACGACTTGTAAGAGATATTCGAGTAATAGAAGCTGCTTTGGGTGATGGAGAGATCCGAGTCTATGATAGTGAGATGCCAGTCATGAAGAAACTAAGAACTCGAGATGACACAAAGACCAAATCATTCGAACCTAGGTAAGACCTATGAGGAACTCTGTATAGAATAACTATAACAGAAAGAGTGCATTGTGATGGTCCAATGATAAATGGAAAAAGAGTAGAAGCATTGGTCCCGTTGCGTGGTGGATCAAAATCTATTCCTCAAAAGAATATCAAACTCATTGCGGGTAGACCATTGTGTGAATGGGTCCTAATTGCATTGTTGGACGTCGAAGGCATAGATGGTGTACATGTGTCAACAGAAGATGACGAGATAGCTCGGTTAGCTCAAGCAATGGACCCACGCATTAACATCATCAAACGTCCTTCTGAGCTTGCAACTGACGAGGCTTCCACAGAGAGTGTAATGCTTCATTTCGCTGAAGAAGTTGACTTTGATATTCTAATTACAGCCCAAGCTACTTCGCCCTTGACAACAAGTAACGATATCAAACGAGGATTGGACCTCTTCTTCTCTGGAAATTATGATTCACTTCTAACGGGGGTCAGACAGAAGAGATTCTATTGGAACAAAAGTGAAGGAAAAGCCGCACCAGTAAATTATGATTACAAGGAGCGTCCTCGAAGACAGGACTTTGATGGGTGGATACTAGAAAATGGTGCCTTCTATATAACATCTAGATCCATCCTGTTAAAGGAAAAATGTCGGTTAGGTGGCAAAATCGGGATTTTAGAAATGGCAGCTCATACTGCTATCGAAATTGATGATCCAGTTGATTGGATATTTGCAGAATCTCTACTAATAGAACAGAAGCAAAAGGGTCTACTTCGAAGCATCGGAGAGATTAAACTCCTAGTTGTTGATGTCGATGGAACTCTAACTGATGCAGGCATGTATTATTCAAGTGATGGAGAGAGCTTGAAGAAGTTCAATACACGTGATGCGAAAGGATTGGAATTGGTTCAGAAAGAAGGCATAATGGTTTCACTTATGACCTCAGAGGATTCAGAAATCGTCAGAGCGAGGGCAAAGAAGCTGAGGATAAAGCACACTTTCATTGGGGTCAAGGACAAAATGGTAATGCTAGAAAACCTGTGCAAAGATCTGAAAATACAGATGTCCGAAATAGCTTACATAGGTGATGATCTCAATGATTTCACTTGTATTGAGAATGTAGGGTTGGGTGCATGTCCTGCAGATGCGTTGAGTGAAGTAAAGAACGTTGCTAAGTATATCTGCCAAAGGAAAGGCGGAAAGGGCGCGGTTAGGGAATTTTGTGATATTATATTGAATGGAAAAAAGACCATTCCCTGAATTGGAGCGTGTGCTAGGTGCTGAGTTTCGGGGAAATCTTTCGAAGAATCACTGTAATAGAAGAAGAACTTGATCTCTTTGAAAGGACTATTGACGAGATTCGATTCTGGGAATATGTGCGCCAGCCACTTTTTGTGACCATCAATGATCTCTTAGCAGGTCGAAAGTACGCTTTGGGTAAAGGACCGACTTTCAGGGAAAGAATAAGGTTTTTGATTGTTTCTTTTCTAAGATTTTGGAAGAATCCAATCTTTGCTGGAAAAAAAGACATTTTGTTCATTTCCAGCCCACGCAGAATTCTGAGAAAAGATGGGTATTGGTGGGATATCATCACGGACTATATTATGGTGGATCTTAACCTAAGCTATGTTGCTATTGAACATAACCTCCATCTTAAACATCAGAGTCCACCAAAAACGTCTAATCTATGGTACTTCGACTTTCAACACTCGCTTATTTACATAGCAGAAAAAATGAGGATATTTCAAGTATCATTGAATGATGATGAAAGAGCTTTGTTAAGAGAAATTCAAGTACGGATTGCCAAGTCATTTGGATTGAATATTGATGTCAAGAAGCTTGTATTAAGACATCTTGGTTATAGGAGGATTAGGATTCCCTACTTCCGTTTCGTCCTAAAGCGAATTAGACCAAAAGCAATCGTTCTATTAACAAGTTATGGCAAGGAAGACCTCATAGAGCCTGCAAAATCGCTGG
>JBHLPA010000168.1:0-5886 GCA_048939935.1 Promethearchaeota archaeon
CCGCCCATGCCACCAGTCATACCACCCATTCCGCCACCAGCGCCCGGCGGGGGTCCTGCGGAAGCCTTAGCAGCAATGACATCGTCAATCCTGAGTATCATCTGGGCTGCTTCAGCGGCTGCACGGATTGCTTGACTCTTGACTCGGGCTGGTTCAATCACACCTGCCTTCATCATGTCTGTGGTCTTGCCTTTCATCACATCCACACCATGCCAGGTACCAGTCGCTTTCGAGTGGTCCTTGTTAAGGTCTGCAATGATGTCAATAGGATCATGACCACCATTCTCAGCGAGAGTCTTTGGAATGATGAGTAATGACTCAGCGAATGCTTCGATTGCTAGCTGCTCGCGACCGCCAACCTTGTTAGCATAGGTCTCTAGTCTCTTGGAGATCTCAGCTTCTGTTGAGCCACCGCCTGCTACATAAGTTGAGTCCTCGACAACGTTTCTTACGACACAGAGCGCATCGTGTAGGGCTCTGTCAGCCTCGTCAACAACGTGTTCAGTACCACCGCGAATCACGATTGATACTGCTTTGGGATCTTTGCAATCCTTCACGTAGACAAGCTTATCGTCAGCAATCTTGACCTCTTCGACGATTCCAGCAGCACCAAGATAGCTTCCATCTAACTCGTCAAGGCTTGTAGCAATCTTTCCACCAGTAGCCTTTGCGAGCTTCTCGAGAGTGCTCTTCTTTGCCCTGCGAATTGCCAGGACGCCTGCCTTGGCAAGGTAGTGCTGTGCGACATCATCAATGCCTTTCTGACAGACCAGTACGTTTGCACCAGTTGCGACAATCTTGTCAACCATGTTTGTGAGCATTCGTTCCTCTTCATCGAGGAAGGCTTTAATCTGGTCCGGACTGTCGATTTTGATCTCAGCATCGAACTCTGTCTTCTCGACCTCAATAGCAGCGTTGACAAGCGCAATCTTTGCATTTTCAACTTTCCTTGGCATTGAAGCATGGACAACCTCTTTGTCAATGACCATACCATTTACGAGCTCGGTTTCTGTGAGGCTCTTGCCTTGCTTCTTGATGACCTCGATCATCTCGATGTCAGCCTTGACACCGCCATCTTTCTCTTCAGCAATCTGCAATACTGCATCAACAGCAATCTTTGCAAAGTGGTCTTTTGAACCAACGACTGACTTGCTGTTCATAGAGGTCGATGCGACACCGGTCAGAATCTTCTTGTCCGTGCCTTCCATTGAGACCTCAATGTCCTTGAGAATCGCTGAAGCCTTTTCAGCTGCTTTTTGATAGCCTCCAACTATGATTGTTGGATGAATCTTCTTATCTAGTAACTCTTGAGCTCTCTTCAGGAGCTCTCCGGCAATCACAACAGAGGTAGTCGTTCCATCACCGGTCTCTTGGTCCTGGCTCTTCGCCACTTCCACGAGCATCTTTGCGGCTGGATGCTGCACGTCAATCTCTTTCAGGATTGAGGCTCCATCGTTTGTGATGGTCACATCTCCTAGACTGTCCACGAGCATTTTATCCATGCCTCGTGGTCCCAGGGTGGACTTTACAGCATCAGAAATGACTATACCCGCCATTATGTTGTTGCCCTGTGCGGACTTGCCGCGTGTTCTTGAAGTACCCTCCTTGAGAATAAGGACGGGTGTTCCAGACATTTGTGCCATTTTGTTTTCCCCATGTGGTTTACTTCACGCCATTCGTTTTCCTAGGATGGAATAGCGTATTTTTCATTATGTAAAACTGTACATGCACTTCGGCATATACTTCTGATAAAACTGTGCATGTACTTCGTTTTTAAAGCTTGTCAAACATCACTGCCATTGACTACCTTCTTCTGTGAATCTTGACCATTATACACTTTAGAATGATTTCTGTCTTTGGAAACGAAAAAACCCAAAAGAAAAAGCAACTGAACCTCCTGAGTGAAAGTTTTAATTCTTTAGAAATCAAAGATGCAGAAGAGGGGTAAGAATCGTGGCAGATGATGAAGGCTCAGAACCTGGGTTATATGGTGCTAGTCCTGGAGTTATTGCCATTTTGATGGCTATTGTGATACTCATCGTTCCTTTTGGATTTCTCGATGGTACTATCTTTTTCACCAATGCCAATCTGTCTTCTGGGATGTATGGACTTTTGTGGTCATTTGGAGCATCTATGGATTTGGGATTCGGATATTATGGATTTCACTTCTTCACGCCTGGTCTGACAGTCATTACCATAGTTCTATGTATTTTCAATTTACTCTTTGCATATGAAGTAGTGAGGTACTATCAAGGAAAGACATCTAAAAAATGGGTGGTCTTTATTGGTGCAATGAGTCTCATCTATCCTGCTCTATTTGCACTTGTTTCACTGATTCTACCTGTATTTGGCATGTGGGGCATCATATGGCCAATCCCCATTCAGTTCGTTATTGGTCTGGTCTTACTCCAAAGGGTTCCCGGACCTGAACTCATTTCATCTCCAATGGAGTGAGTTATTCAAAGGCCACTTTCTAATTTGATACTACACAAATCTATGCTGCTCTATCTTGGATATATGTACACCATACACCTGTCTGACAATCAAAGGGCTTATCAAATGATGATTCAACGAAATAGAACGAGGGTTTGTAATGACTTCGGAGGAATTTGCGACTGAGATGGAGCTTTATGGTACTAGTCCCGGTGTCATAGCAGTACTCATGATCATTACAACTCTCGTGGCTCCTTGTGGAATCGTCCCGTGTGAAATGGGTCCATTTGGAAGATATTGGTATCTTTATTCACTAGTCTGGCTCTATAGTTCTGGTTCGCCCTTCCCGCCTGGTTTTTGGTTTCTCAATTATAATCTCCTCATCACACTGCCACTATGTATGATGCAAGTTGTATTTGCCATTTTGATTGTACGATACTACCAGTCAAAGACAACAAAATCTGCCGCCATGACAATCGGGCTCTTGAGCATCCTCCTCCCAACTATCCTGGTTCTGTGCTTTAGCAGTCTTGTAGTAGTCATTTATCCAATTCCTATCCAATTCATAATTGGATTAATCATACTATGGCGGATTGATGGGCCCGAGGTCATCTCTCCATGGTCTGGTATGCGGTTGGACCTCTCATGGTGGAAGTGGCCAAACCGCAAACGAGGGGATGACTGGGATGCTCTCGAAAGGGAGAAAGAAATGTTCCATCGGGAGAGGTCTATGAAGAATGAATGACTTGTATGAGATTGAGTGGCCAACTCCTACTCAGTTCATTGTGGGTTTTATTTTCATACTGATGCTCCCCAGACCTGGAACCATTTCATCTCCAAGAGAGCGACACCACTCAGAATCAAAAAGGCATTGGCAGCTTTAGCAAAGAACATAAGAATCACTCACTGCTCGAAGTGTATTATCGGTGGAGGACACGACTGTGGACAAGACAAGAAGAGAGAAAGACTCGATCGGGGAACTAGATATTCCAGCAAATGTCTACTGGGGAATAAACACTCAGAGAGCACTTATGAACTTCCAAATCAGTGGAAGGACATTCCCTATGGAGTTCATTCATGCACTTGCTCAGGTGAAGAAAGCATGTCTTGTTGCAAATAAGGAAGCGAAGCTGATACCACAGGACATCTTTGATGCCATCGAGAAAGCTGTTGACGAGGTTCTCGATGGAAAACACTTAGACCAGTTTCCAATCGATATTTTCCAAACGGGCTCGGGTACCCAGACAAACATGAACATGAACGAAGTCCTCAGCAACCGGGCAAATGAGATCTTAGGCAAACCCAAAGGGAGTAAAACACCTGTACATCCAAACAACACTGTCAACATGTCTCAATCCAGCAATGATGTCATTCCCACTGCTATGCATATCTCAACTCTTACTGCATTGCGGACTCTCATCTCTGCTCTTGACCATCTCCGACTTACTTTAGGGGAGAAGATCGATGAGTTCGATGGAGTTGTAAAGGTGGGACGAACTCATCTCCAAGACGCTGTACCCACTACCTTGTCAACAGAATTCTCTGTGTATAAACTTCAAATTGAGAGATCGATCTCAAAGGACTTAGCCGCTGTGGTGGAAACTCTCTCTATTCTACCAATTGGCGGAACTGCTCTTGGTACTGGTCTGAATGCACCTACGGGTTTTGACGAGCGAGCAGTGAAAGAGCTTAGCAAAATTGTGGGATATGATTTCAAAGTCAATCCCGTAAAGGCTGAGGGAATCTCGTCCCATAATACTATTGTCAAAGCGAGTGCTGCACTCAGAGGAATTGCACTGACCTGTATGAAGATGGCCAACGATATTCGATGGATGGGTAGTGGACCAAGAGCTGGGCTCGGAGAACTCATTCTTCCGGCTAATGAACCGGGTTCATCAATTATGCCCGGCAAGGTCAATCCAACTCAGTCTGAAGCTTTGATTCAAGTCTGTCTTCAAGTTATGGGAAACGATTTGACAATAAGTTCTGCTGAAGGATTTGGCAGTATTCTGGATCTTAATGTAACAAAACCCGTCATGATTGTGAATCTTCTCGAGTCCATTCGCCTCCTGACTAGTAGCATAGAATCATTCACAGAGAAGTGCCTAAAGGGACTTAGAGTCAATGAAGAACAAATCAAGAGCCAATTAGAACGGAGTCTTATGACTGTGACTCGATTGGCTCCATTACTTGGGTATGACAAGGCAGCAGAGATAGCAAAGAAGGCTCATGCAACCGGTAAGACCATACGCGAGGTCATAGTTGAGTCTGGGATTGAGATTAATGGAGACCTTGATGAAATACTTGACCCGACTAAGATGGTCTGAATTCGGTTGAGCCATACACGTTATAACTGAGCAGCCTTTAACCATAATCGAGGTGAGTGACAATTTCATCTTTCGAACATGATGTCCTCATAGTAGGTGCAGGTCTCTCCGGACTCCGTGTAGCCATTGAACTAAGTGAGAACTTCGATGTAGCAATTCTAAGCAAGGTTCATCCCCTGAGATCACACTCAGTTGCCGCTCAGGGAGGCATCAATGCATCATTGGGGGAGGATGATTCCTGGGAGTCACACGCGTTTGATACTGTTAAGGGATCTGATTATCTAGCAGATCAAGATGTGGTCGAGATTCTTGCAAAGGAGGCTCCCCATGCTGTCATTGAGAATGAAAGATGGGGTACCGCATTTTCTCGAACAGCCGATGGAAAGATTGCACAGAGACCCTTTGGCGGTGCAGCGTTTCCACGGACCTGCTATGCTGCGGACCGTACTGGTCACAACCTTCTGCACACCACCTTTGAGCAGGCTCTTCGAAGAGGCATCACGTTCTATGATGAGTGGTTCGTCACATCTCTTGTAAAGTCTAATGACAAGATTTGTGGTCTGACCGCGCTCGATATCGCAACTGGAGAAGTGCATGGATTCACAGCGAAAGCAGTGGTTCTGGCCGCTGGAGGATTTGGTCGTGTCTATGGCCATTCAACAAATGCGCTCATCAATACCGGTGATGGATGTGCCCTCGCTCTCAGAGCAGGGGCTCCCTTGAAGGACATGGAGTTCATCCAGTTTCATCCAACATGTTTGTTTGGTTCTAGTATTCTGATGACCGAAGGAGCAAGAGGAGAGGGAGGTTATCTTGTAAATGCCAATGGCGAGAGGTTCATGGACCAATATGCACCTGAACAAATGGAGTTAGCTCCCCGTGATATTGTTGCGAGAGCTATAAGGACAGAAGTGCTTGAAGGCAGAGGTTTCGAGGATGAGTATGTCCATCTAGATCTAAGACATCTTGGTAAAGAGAAGATTATGAAACGACTACCTGGTATACGTGAGATATGTATCTACTTTGCAGGACTTGACCCTATCGAAGAACCTATCCCGGTTCAACCTGCTCAACACTATTCCATGGGCGGTATTCATACTGACAAACATGGTGTCACACCTATCTC
>JBHLPA010000169.1:0-5866 GCA_048939935.1 Promethearchaeota archaeon
CACTCTATATTTTTAACAATAGTTAACACTATTATATGTTTAGTTTAAGCTGGTCAAAGTTACATTGACAATACTCCTATCTATGAAACTGATTGAATCACAGTTTGGAGTATTGAATTCTCTTGGATTCTCAGTAGGCTATTATTCATATCTAAGTGCATCAACTGGCTTGAGTTTGGAGGCACGCCAGGCTGGGTAAAGCCCAAAGACAGCGGCAACAATCATGCCAAATGCGAGTGCACCAATAATCAAATCCGGTGTGACTACTGGAGTGATTGGCGGGAAGCTTGAAAATCCTCCGTTTATAGAACTACTACCTCCAAAACCACCTGAAAAGTTCCCTCTTGCCAGACCACTTCCGATGAGATTTCCAAAAACCACTCCGGCTATAATGCCAAAGACGCCTCCTAAAAGTCCAATCATAATTGCTTCACTCAGGAAGATGCCCATGACTGTCCTGCGATGCATTCCCAAGCCCTTTAGAATTCCAATCTCTCGAGTGCGTTCTATTAATGACACGATCATGATGTTCATTATCCCCACTCCAGCAACAATTAACGAGATGCCTGCAATCCCAGCTAAAAATACGTTCAAAATGCCAAGAATCTGGTTCATATTGTTCAAGAGTGCTGCAGGCTGGGTAACAGTGACGAGTCCATCGAAAGCGTCATCAATATTCTGAATTAGTGCGTCAATCTCATCCTGATTTCTTGTGTCCATCTTGATTGTAATGGAGGAAATCACATCAGTGTCGAAGAACTTGGTTGCCCATGTCATGGGGATATAGAAACCAAAATCAGAGGGTCCTAATCCGAATCCACCGATATCATCAAGAATGGCAACAACTGTACCTGTGTAGTTTTTCATTACTATTACGTCATTCACACGACCAGTCCAAACAATTGAAACCTCATCTCCAACTTGAGCGATAATGGTTCCATTTTGCCATGGGTCAGCAACACGAGAACCGATTACCACATCAGTGTTCTCAGGGGTTGCAGGTATGTTGCCATCTTTTGCCACAAAGGTGCTATACATCGACTCATACTCCGAATAGTTCACTCCTGTCAGAGTCAGCGGAAAGACATTGCCACTGAAGTTTGCATTGATTGTCTTTGTCATGGCTGCTACTGTTGAAACAACATGGTCCATGGAATTGATGGTTCCTGTATCATTAACCAATAGAGAGAAGTCGGAACTGCCACCTCCTCCATTAAATAGGTCGAAGATACCTCCCGTACTCACAGTGAGTGTATCTGTACCCAGTCCCTGTTCTAACTGTTGAGTCATAACGACCTGAAGTCCGCCTGTGAAAGATGTGAGTGCAACGATGGCTGCTATACCAATGGTAACACCAAGTATCGTAAGTCCTGCGCGCATCTTGCGAAGTCGAATTGCACTAAATGAATAACCGATCACATCACCAACGTGCATCTAGCTCACCTTATGGGAATCAATCAGACCATCCCTAAGGTGGATGATTCTTTTTGCTTCGTTTCCAATCTCAGGGTCGTGCGTCACCACGATTAATGATATTCCTTGTTCTTTGTTGAGTTTCCGAACTAACTCCATGATTTCTAGCCCTGTTTTACTGTCCAAATTACCTGTGGGTTCATCCATGATTAGAAAGGAGGGATTATTGACCAATGCCCTCGCTATGGCAACTCGTTGTCGCTCGCCTCCAGACAGTTCAGAGGGTTTATGATGCATTCTATCTTCAAGCCCTACAATCTTAAGCATGACCTCTGCCTTGAGCCTTCGAGTCTTTTTGGGAATTCCTGTAATGGAAAGCGGAAGTTCGACATTACTTCTTGCATCCAGCCTGGAGATAAGGTTGAATGTCTGGTAGACAAATCCAATGTTACGTCGAAGATCTGCTAGTTGATTGTCATTAAGCGTTGACACATCAACCTCATCAATCACTACTGTACCAGAAGTAGGTCGGTCGAGAGCTCCAATCATATTCAGCAGTGTTGACTTGCCGCTTCCACTTGGTCCAAGGATTGCGATGAAATCTCCCTTGTACACTTTCAGACTTACACCCCGAAGGGCCTCAACTGGCACCTGCCCCATCATATAGGTCTTTGTCAGGTCTTTAAGTTCGATAACTTTTGATAAGTAATCTTCTTCCGTTAATGTGTACTCAAGAACTGTGGTCAATGGAGTTGCCTCTTGACAGCACTTGGAAAGTCATAAATATCATATGTGATATAAATATTATCATATGTGATATATCAGCAGTGATAGATTTCGAATAAGATAAAGGCCAGTTCAACCATGAGCAGACACATGTATAGTCCCTTCAGAAGGCTGATAGATGCTTTTCGTGAGAGAGGAGCCACTACACCTGAGAAGGCAATGACATGGAAGGAGCTTGGTTTGCCTGAAGCGTTTGAAAAAATGAGTGTTCCCATTCATCCCGACAAATCCCCTATAGTTCAAAAAGGCAACAAGTACTATCTTTCTGAGGACCGTCTTGAAATAATCATGGACGAGTTTGGTCAGGTGATTGACCCTCTGAGGAAGTGGATCCAACACACAGCAAAGGTTCCCAAGGGTTTCCTTAGATATCGAGTACTTCACAAGCTTGAGGAACAACCCATGTCAGGGGCTGAGCTCACAGCTTCTATCAGCGAAGACATGGGAGGTCGCTGGAAACCAAAACCCGGTTCTATATACCCCTTATTGAAGAGCCTCCTCCGGGATGGACTCACTCGTGAGATTCCAGATGACGATGGACGTACTCGAAGATATGAGCTCACAGAGAGTGGCCATAAGTTCCTGAAAGACCATGTGGAACAGAGTGGCGAGCTCCTTGAGAAGATTGACCAGAGCTTTACTCCTTTTCTCCAGCCTTTCTTTCCTCTCTTTAACTTGCGCACAGAAAAACGACCATCAATTCGGAACCTTTTCGAAGCTATCCAAGATCTCCGTGTTGTGGCTGGTGATGAACCATCCCAGGAGCTTCTTGATGACTTCTCTCAGGCAATTGATCGATTCACCAAGGATATTAAAAGAATCACTAAGAAGTTCGAGGATTCCAAACAGGTCGACTAGGGCTTGTCACGCATCACTATCGTACAAGTGGATAATCTGATTGAATCACTCAATGTCTATGCCGTTAGACTATTATGCACAATGGTAATTTTACGAACAAGGACAGGTGTACAGCACGTCAAAACAAAAGACTACAGAGAAAAAGGAAATGAGCCTCAGAGATGAACTACTCGGTCGTTTTGAACGAGAAGAGTACGGTCTCAAAAACCGCGAGATATCCGTTATGACAAGGTTAAGCACAGATATTGTTGATATTCTTGATGCACTCGTCGAGCTCGAGATATTCAAGAGTCGATCCGAGGTGGTCGCCTCCTTTGTTGAGAAATCAATCATGGAAAAGAAGGGACTTTTCGAGTCAATTCAAAAACAAGCAAATGACATCGAAAAGAAGCGGGAAGCCGCTAAAGAACTGGCATTTCAAGCCATCCAATCAAAGTCTAAAGAGAAGTGAATTGAGATATAGCTTGCTCTATTTGTCAGCTGGTTCCCAGAGTTCAACCTTATTTCCTTCTAGGTCTATGAACCAGGCGAACTTCCCTTCCTCGGTTCTTTGTATGCCTCTTTCATCTAATTCAACACGATTCTCTTTCAGATGTGAAACCATCCTCTCAATGTTGTCCACAACGAGGTTGACCATCCACGATGCATCGCTGGGATTGAAGTACTTTGTATCCTCAGGAAATGGGCCCCAAAGAGTGTATCCAGGTCTCTTCAGCTCCGACCACTTGAAATAGATATACCCACCTTCATCTGGTTCTAGTCCCAATTTCTCAATATACCATTCTTGGAGTTTCTTTGGATTCTTTGACTTGAAGAATACGCCTCCGATTCCTCTCACCGACATACTCGATTCACTGAACGGAAAATATGAACTTTCCATATCTCGTTATCGATGTGGCATAACGGACATATGCAGTCGTCGTCTTGTCAAACGCATGCCCGCTTCTTGGGATGAGGTGGCAGAGGACTATCACAAGTCTGTTGGTGATACAGGCGATTCGTACCACCGGAACTTTGTCAACCCTGTCATCTTCGAGATTCTAGGAAATATCAAGGATAAATCAATTCTTGATCTTGCTTGTGGTCAAGGATATCTCTCAAGACTCCTTGCGAGGAAAGGAGCCAATGTTCTTGGTGTAGATATCTCACAGAAGATGATTGAGATAGCTGAAGCATCTGAGGAGTCCACTCCTCTGGGAGTTACATACATGCATTGCAATTCTGGTGAGATGCCAGACATCGCTGATGTGTCAATGGACTACATAGTTTCAACATTTGGGTTCCATGATATCAAAGAGATTGAACCGACTATCGAGGAGTGCAGTCGCGTTTTGAAAGCAGGCGGGAAACTTGTCTTTGCAATTCCTCATCCTTTCTCATACGCAAAACGAATCGCAGATGAAGAGGGATACTATCTAAAATTGAAACAGTATATGTCTATCAGAGAAATTCCCCATCCCAAATACAAGGAAACCCATGTGATGGCGTATCATCGCCCTCTTAGTTACTATTTTGAGAAACTATTCTCTGTTGGTCTACGTATGATAGCTTTCCGTGAGATCATCGCCGACCTCTATAGAGGACAACCAATCAAGGATGAGCGATTATTGGTATATAGGAAGGAGATACCAAGTTTCCTCGTTGTTGGTTTCGTAAAATGAGTTGCCATCAAAAGAACTGAATGAGTGGATGTTCCATTGCCATTGCCAGTGGCTTCTCATCCCATTCACCAAAATTTTGAGATGCAAGTTTCAGGTACCCAACTTGATTTGGATCGAGTCCCACATGAGCAGTGACGACTGCATCTAGCTCAAGAGTATCATCCCCAGTCCACAGGACTCCTTGATTCCTATAGACTTGAGGTTCAAGGGTCATACCTCTTGATGCTGTTAGGACTCCCTCAACAACCCCCTTGGTCTTGAACAGTGAACGGTAGATCTTGTTCATGTCTACTATGCTGGGATTCATCGCTTTGTTCATTTCACCATGATATTTACCACGGTCAGGACCTGGAATCATTCCAAAGAGATTCTTTAGTGTCAGAGAAATGACAATGTCCTCTCCCATGAATTTGAGTTTCGAGAGGTTTAGGAGGGTTCCATCACTCATATCGTACAGTTGTTGAGGAACAAAGCCCGCCAGCTCCCTCATCACAAGAGGCGAGTATGAGTCTTCCACAATAGCTTGAATTGTTTCTTCATCTACGGTTCGACCTGCCCAGACCTCTTCGGTGATATTGAGGTACTCTACATCATGTTTCTGCAGGACTTTGTCAATACCGGCGTATCGAAGGAACCACTTGTCAGAATTCTTTAGATCTTCACGACTGAATGAGCCATACTTCTTTTCCTCCACCGCCTCTCTACATCTCGCCCAACCATAACTCTCAACCACCAATGCCTCTCCATCGATTGCAGTAAGTGTCCAGTCCAGAATCTCAGCTTCCGTGAAGATGACCGAGAATCCCCAGTTTGGTTTGATGACCACTGGCGGTTTAAGATCAAGCTGTTTCATCATCTCAATATATGACTCTCTGAGAACGTTGTCTTTGAATGAAACTCGTCCGAATTTCATGGAATGTGCTTGCTGCATCATAATACAGGCGGTTGAAAAATATGATAAGTAACATTCACTCGGTGTTTGTGAGTGGTTAACAAGTTGATGTCATCAACAACCACTTTGACCCACGAGGTGATTTAAGGTTGACATGTTATTTCAGGCACATGAAAGGCATCTTTGCTGAGATTGGTGTTGATGTGACCCCAGAAAACAAGAAGGAGATTGACAAGACTATCCACAAACTCCTTGG
>JBHLPA010000170.1:0-5824 GCA_048939935.1 Promethearchaeota archaeon
GGCAGATGTCTGAATAATGACAGAGGTCACATCCCACACAGAGATCTTGGTTCACTTCTGCGGTCAATAGCTCAATTTCCACTGTACCTAGGTTTAGTGGTATGGAAGCTTCACTTGCAGCCCCACGAGCCTGATTAACTGAATCACTCACATTCTTTGCGTAGGTAACACCTAGAAAGACACCTGGAACAGTTGTTTCCACAGGTCGGAATTTCATGTGCATCTCTAGTAGGAATCCATCTTGCCCTCGATTGATTCCCATCGCCTTGACTAGCTCATTGACATCATGAGGTGCCTCAAGTCCTACTGCTAAAACTACCATCTCAGATTTGATTTTGATAGTTTCTTGAGAAAGTGTGTCATAGACGGTGACAATTGCTCCGGTACCATCAGGATCTTTCTCAACTGTCACTGGTTTCTCGCGATCCCATCGTAGATATGCTACTCCCTTCTGCCTATCCTCTCTCCACATTTCTTCCATTCCATTGCCAAATGGACGGATGTGTTCCTTGTACGCCGAGAATATCTTGATGTCTGGGAATAACTCCTTGAGCTCGTGCTGCATCGTTATTACTGCAGAACAACACACTCTAGAGCAGTATCTATTGCCTTCTCCAGGATTTTGTCTTGACCCAACACAATGAATGAACACTGGATTCTTTGGAGCCTTCTTCATATCTCCATTCCTTAATCTTCTCTCAAGTTCAAGGGTAGTGATAACCTCTGGCACCTCTTCCCAACCGTATTCGCCCTTCTTGGGCTCATAGACATCTGTACCTACTGCGATGACCATTGAGCCGATGCGATGCACTTCACGATTTCCAGTATCAACATTCTCTATTGTAATGTCATAATTACCATATGATCCATCCCGTTTGACTACCTTTGAATTAAGCAGAACCTGTATTCTCTTTTCCTTCTCTACTTTGGCGATTAGGTCACTGATAATATCTTTAGCAGACTCCATTTCTGGGAATAAACGATGAAGTTCATTCAACCTTCCGCCAAGTTGATTTTTTTTCTCAACTAGAATAACATCAAAGCCCTTTCGTGCGATGTCTAAAGCAGCAGTCATACCGGACACACCTCCCCCAACAACCATGGACACTGGCGTGACCTTGACCTTCTTTAATGGAACAATCTCATTGTTGATTGCCTTCGCAACAGCACTTCGAATCATGTCCTGTGCCTTTTCCTGACGCATTTCACGTGGAGCTTTTGTATGAACAAGAGCTAACTGTTCTCGAAGACCGACCGGACCAACTAGATAATATCCTGAGAGACCTGCAGCTTCCAGCGCACTTCTGAATGTCTGTTCATGCTGTAACGGTGAACAGGATCCAACAACTACCCTGTTTAACTTGTGTTCCTTTATGGCTTGAGTGACAAGCTCCTGCCCTGGGTCACTACACATGAAGATGTAGTCTGTGCTGTACACCACATTTGGTAAATCCTTAGCCCATTCTGCAAGTCCCGGTGATGATATCTCATTACCAATGATTCCACCACAATGACATATGAACACGCCTACACGTGGTTCATCAGCGATTTCTGCCGGGGGAACTTCAGGTGGGGCTTCTGGAGTTGGAACTGGCAAAATGGAATGAGCCGCCATTGCAGCCCCCTTTCCCTCATTGACAGAATCTGTTCCATCCCGAGGACCATGTGCGCATCCTGCAATGAAAATACCAGGACGATCAGTTTCCAGTGCGGCAATATTGGGATGCTTCTCCTTAAACCACCCTGCCTCGTTAAGATCTATTTTGAGGACTTTTGCGAGTTCCTCAGAACCTTGGCTAGGTCTGAAGCTTGAATTGAGGACAACCATCGATATCTTGTCGAACTCTATTATTTGTCCAGTTTCAGTATCCTCCATTTTTACAAACAAGTCATGAGTGTCTAGGTCTTCTTGAATCTCCGCTACTCTACCTCGTATGAACTTGATACCTTGATTCTTCTGTGAGTCCCAGAGGAACTCTTCCAGAGCTTTTCCTGCCGTTCTCATGTCCATATAGGTATAGATAATCTCACAATGGTCCTCTGGGTAGTGCATTCTGGTGACCTGAGCTAGCTTACAACCGAACGAACAACATACCTTATTGCAATGCTCGCTATAGCCACTGATGTTTTCCCTAACATCTCTACTACCAACACAATTCACGAACATGATTCGCTCAGGTTCTTTTCCATCTGATGGTCGTACCATATGTGCGTCCGTTGGTCCAGTTGGGTGCGTCTGTCTATCATACTCAAGAGTAGTTACAACATTCGGAAATACACCATACCCATATTCCCCATAATCAAGTGGTTTGTATTCCTCAAATCCTGTTGCAACTATTATCGAACCTACATTTAGTTCATACACTTTATCTTCATCATCATACATGATGCAGTCATTTGGACAGACTGAGGCGCATGTTCCACAACCTATGCATGCATCCCGATCAATAGAAGCGATAAGCGGAATCTGTTGGGGAAAATTCATGTAGATCGCTTTTCTCAGTGACAAACCAAAATCATACTCGTTAGGCACTTCGACAGGGCATGACCTGATGCAGAGCTGACAACCCGTGCATGTGTCCGGATTGACATACCTCGCCTTTTGTCGTATTGTTGCAGTGAAGTTGCCCTCTTTCCCAGTTACCTTCTCTACTGTCGAAAGAGGATGAATCTTGATGTTTGGATGTTTGCCAACAAAAGAGGTGAGCGGAGTCATAACACAGGCTGAGCATTCTAGTGCAGGGAATATTTTGTAGATTGCTACATAGTTCCCTCCAATATTCACGGTCTTCTCAATCATGTGCGCACGATGACCGCCATTTGCAAGTCCTAAGGCAGCATTGATTCCTGCCATGCCACCTCCAATGACTAAAACATCTGTGGGCTTTGCCTTCTGTTGGGGTTTCTTTGCTGACTCGCTGACCATGGGAGCATTCTCCAAGGTGCCATAGTTACTGAAGCCCCAGCGTGACGAACGATATAATCTTTCTGTCAGGGGCTTCACACCGTTAACTATTTTGCTTAGAACACGTGTTCTAAAGATAACTGCATCTTGAGCAATGTAAGAGTGGTTTGAGGAGGATTAGCCTCCTCGTTTTTCTCAATCTTGAGATGTTGTCTTCCTCAATTTTAGATATCCAAAAACCAGTACTGAAAAGACAATTGCAAGCAAGTACAGAATGATTGGAATCCAGAGGAACTCTAAACGCATGAGGTAGCTAAGGTCTCTCCCATATCCTCCAAACTGAGCGGGCAAATAGATCCAGATGAGAGATACAATGTAAGCTGTAATAACACCCCATCGTATTTCTCTCCGTACATCAAAAATGAAGATGTAGGTGAACGCGAACATGAAAGCAAAGCCTGTTGCGAACATGACCCAGATTCCGATAGCCGCTTGTGATGCTGTGGTTGTTGCCACGATGAATGCATGAATACCCACAAAGCTTTCCAACAAGACAATCCATCCCTTGTTGATATGCACCACAGTATATGCTAGTGAGATCTGAGTGAAGAGAAGGAACATATAGAAGAATCCACTTATCAGCTGAGGGTCATATGCCATTGGGTGGAACCAAAATGTGTATACAATGGCCCAACCTATGATGTACGGATGGTTTCTCCTGAAGAAACCCGAAACACGTGCAGTCATTGGTTTGCCCATCTTCTTACCTAGGAAGAGCCCGCGTCTTGGGTTTTCAATAATGAGTATGATGACTAGCATTACAATTACTGAGCCCTGACTTGTCCAAATCGGAACATCTTGTGCAAGTCCATCAAACCAGACATGAGTCTGGATAAGATGTAACAGAATGAATGCTAGATTAATCATGATTGCAGCCCAGTTATACCTAGTCAGACCAGTGGTTGGATTTGTCCGAAGTTGCGTCAGATTCTTCTGAGCCCAATAGATGACCCCCCAAAGCGAGAACTGATGAGCTAGATAGAATCCCCAAACTATGAACATTGTCATGAACTCGCGTGCAGGTAGTTTCCAAAAATACCAAGCTGCACCTTGATCTGGAAGTAGGGTAGATAACACAGAATCGAGAAGTGGACCAACCGCCCATATTATGTATGTAAACACTACTGTGAAGATTAGCCCGCCAGCCCATGCATAGAAGGCTGAATTTGATTTCCTTTCTCTATTCTCTCTAATTTGTTCATCATTAGTTGTTTCATCGATTTCAGTCAATAGCATCCGCTCTCTCGAAATAGAACCGCGCGTGTTAGTAAGTGATTGATAAATGAACCGGTTGAGGTCATACATAGTAGACTTCGTTAGTCACAAACATATCAGACTACCCTCACCTTCTCTTCTCTCTATTTCTTTTTGGAAAGATATAACTCAGGCTGGGTGTCCTGGTTGCTTGGTGTCTATATGTCTAAAGAAAAGATACTAGCGATGCTTGAAACTCTTGGAGAAAAATTCGAGAACCCAAAGATTCAACGGCGTTTCAAGGAATACAATAAAACACTCCAGTTCATCTTTCCTGATATTGATACCAAGATGTTCATGAGGATTGGAGATGCCGAACTCATTGAGGTTGCAGAGGGTGAGGCCGATGCAGAGCTCCAAGTGACGATGGACTCACCAGTATTCTTTGCAATCATTGAGAAGACAGAGAGCCCAATGGCTGCTTACTCGGCTGGTAAACTCAAGACCAAGGGTGAAGTACCGGACCTATTAAAACTACAGAAACTACTCCTCTGATTTTCGTTCCTTTTCAACAACCATTGTAACTACTTCACGCATACGCGCCATCTGGTTTCTTACTTGCTCAGCTCCGTCTTTGGTTAAAACAGCAAAAGTTGTAGGTTTGAGGTCAACAAATCGTTTTGAAATCCGAATCAGACCCAACTCTTCCAGTTTCCTGAGATGACTAGACAAATTCCCTGAGGTGAGACCAAGCTTCTTCTGCAGAACTGGGAATGTTGCATTTTGTGTGAAATAGAGATAGACCAGAATAGAGAGTCTAGTGGGGACCATAGTCTCACGGTCTTCTTCCATGAGTCCTACCAGTGTAGATAGGAGGTCCCCATCTATACTCAACTTTATCCCTGCCTTTTACTCTCTAGAAGAAGTCGCTCAGATGTGATGAGCATATAGATCCCCATCACATAGATTCCTCCCATATCAACGACTATCAGCAAGACATAAGCAAGTTCTAGAATCAGAAACATCGGTATAATACTGAAAAAAACTGCAAATGAAAAGTAAAGATGTTCTCGTGTGAAGATATCAGCCTCTACACTTTTTCTCCCAAGAATATAGTTGCTAAGAAAACCAGTGCCCATGATAATTTGTAAAATAGGTATGAAAAAGAGGCCATTGTTAGTTGAGAATGTTATCAATGCAACAGTCACGATAGCAATCGCAAGAACCCCCCAAACTACGAAGGGAGCTCTTTGTCCCTCTTTTGGTTCTGGCTCTTTTGGATAGGATTGAGTTAGTGGTAATACTAGTCTAAAAGCCACTAACCATGAGAAGAATAGGCTTATTCCGATAAATACAAGATTTACAAGTACTGGGTCAATAGGTCCAAGAACATTTTGCAGAGACATATAGATCAGGGTAGCAAAAGATATTCCTCCAGCAATGATGAGGTAGACCAAACCCGAAACCCTACGAGCCACTACCTTTGGATATTTATCAATAAGGTCAGTTAGCAGAAGAAGCTGCTTTGCTTTCTCGACCATATCTTCATCTGAAGAAGAATTCTCATGGTTCAAACAATCACCTCAGTATTGAATAGCAAATTCACTTCCAAAACCCCCATAATAAATCTACTAGAAAAAAGGAGTGGAGTCCCGAGAGGGACTC
>JBHLPA010000171.1:0-5807 GCA_048939935.1 Promethearchaeota archaeon
GGATGGTTGACACCTGTTCAGTCGTGCTGGGTCTAACAACAAGCGACGCTCTCTTCTCTGGAGCTGAGCTCAGGTCACGGGTATAGGCCTCAAGCTCGAAGTCCTTGTCAGTGATGTTTTCAGGTCCCACTATGTTAGCTAGAGTCTTGTAGAGCAGATTGTGTAGATCGGTCAAGGCGATGACCTCGTTTGCCATTTGGGAGATACAAGAACCCAAAGATATGCGATGAGGAAAACCTCAAGGCAGTAAGCAAGGCTCTGCAGAAAGCAACACTTCTTTATGTGGACTTTGAAGATGCTGTTAGGGATGCAGGAAAAGGAGATCTCGTGTATTTTGATCCACCTTATCAGCCAGTGAGCGAAACAGCATACTTCACTGACTACACGGCTGGTGGTTTTGGAGAAAATGAGCAAAGAAGGCTAGCCCGAGTGTTTGGGGATTTGCATAGACGAGGATGTTATGTTCTCGAGAGTAACTCGGCGGTGCCATTAATACGCAAGTTGTATTCGAAGAAATGCTACATCTTGGACACAGTTCAAGCTAAGAGAGCTATTAGTTGTGATCCCGAGGGTAGAGGTGAAGTGGCGGAATTGCTGATACGCAACTATAAGGACACTATACAAGCACGGCTTCTATGAAATGCAAAGAATCAAGTTCAATTGGAAAACTACGGTTATTTCCTTGCTGAATACACTCTCTTGTAACAAAGAACTAGGCCATCAGCATCTTTCGAGATTTCAAGAGCAAAGACATCGCCCGGTTCAATCGAATGCACTCTTCTTGCTTCCGCAGGAATTGTTAAGTCGAGTGAATCCGCTCCATAATGCAACCTAGCCTTCACCGTAGATTTCATGGTAGGCATCTAATGCTATTGTACATATTGTGTTTTCTGCACATTTTGTGCAGAACATTTGATGTGACACCACGCAGCTTCGCTCGCAGTGATAAAGAGATTGACGAATGACGGCCCAAGTTCTGGGTTCTTTGTAACGCTCTACGACGAGGACACATTGAATCTCTATTTGGATCAAGGCATCTATGGATTCCTGATGAAGCCGGAGTATGACAATATTGGCAAGCACAGCAGACATTACGCTGCTTTAGCTGACTATGCGTGTGGTCGAAAAGGAACTCATGTGTTCTTCTTCCTGAAACGGAAGATAGTCTATGGAGGCCAGTTAGTGGGTAGTGAGCGGCACGGATGTTTCTACATGAATGGGCCTCTAAGTCCAATGGGTATCAAAGCAGGGGCAGAACTGCAGTGGGACGAGTCGCAGAGGGAATGCTATCAGAGGACGGACAGGGAAGGAGTATTCAGGGTCAAGACGGCAGATGGTCTGAAGGAGCGATGCCAACCATATCTCATCAGGTTCCAGGATGACTTGGGATTCAAGGGCAGAAGAGTCACCTCTGATGATCTTTATGACAAGCTTGGTTCATTTAGATATCCACTCCCTTCGAATACAATCCAGGGAATGGGCTTTTGCACACTGACTCCTGGAGAATGTGAGATTCTCTTGGAGTTGTATGGAAAAACCGAGGGATCTCAGATAGTCGGTTCCAAGGAAGATGTGGCTCTGACAGGTGAACCAACACCGTTCGAACCCGAGTATGGTATCTCGAAATCCTCCGAAGCCAAAAATGAATCACATCTCGAAGCTTCGGTTGCAGCAAATCCCAGTCTCTTTCCTTCTCGTATGGCACCCAAGGGAGCAGCCATATGCAGGCAGGTTCCTGTTTCACCTCTGAAGCCGTACCAAATGGATAGAGCAGACATATGCTACTATGCATCAAATAGAATCGAGGATGGCACACTTCCTAATGTGGTAATTGAACTAAAGAATATCAAAGCAGGAAAGAAAGAAGTCAACCAAGTAGTAAGATACATTGAATGGCTAAAGAGAGTCGTCCCTTCAAAATACCAAGACATCGAGTTTTACCTATATGCTCCTGATTTTGCGAGCAATGTGATGAATTACATTCCTTCAGAATTCAGGTCACAAATGGAACCTGTGACCTTTGATGATCAAGAAGAGAATGACATTCAATTGACCTTGAGCTAATGTGTTTAGATCTTCTCATATACTAAGAGAAACTCGTGTATTATTTGAATTTCGTCTGATTCTTCCAAGTTCTGTTTCTCATCAGTAGTCGCTACAATCAACTCGCGAATACGGAATTGATCGACTGGTATTCTCCACAAAGCAAGAGCAGGAATAGTTGTGTATCCGTTTTCCTTGAAATCTCTTGAGCGAATGACAAGAATCCCTTCAGTTGAAATGTTTTCAGCTAGCTCATTAACCAAATCTCGCATCATGTGACTATAATGAACAAGATCAGACTTGTTCCACAGGATTATGGGGCCAATGTAAACCAAGTCATATTTTGCAATACCCAACTCGATTCTATCGTTCTTTTCCTCGCTAGGACGAATCCGAAGCACATGTCCGTTACCACCATATCGATTCAGTACATTGCTGTCGATGAGTTCATCGAACGAATTGGGGGGCAGAACCCAGGTAGTTTTACATTGCATCTCTTTGGGGCGTGGCGGAATTGTGACACTCTCTGTTCGATGATAGACCTTGCGGCTTTTCCTTCGGGGATAGGATATGTCCAAATCAGGTTTGACAAAGATGGGTAGATACTCCTGTGCAAGAAGGAGAAAGTTGTACTTGATGCTTGACGAATACCAGAACCCTGTCGTCCGGCAGTTATGCTGCCGCTTGATTATCAAGTCCTTCAGAAGAAAACCTTGCTCCAGAAACACCT
The DNA here is from genome assembly GCA_048939935.1 of Promethearchaeota archaeon. Taxonomy (GTDB): domain Archaea; phylum Asgardarchaeota; class Thorarchaeia; order Thorarchaeales; family Thorarchaeaceae; genus SMTZ1-45. Next base: position 2,774 of record JBHLPA010000171.1, read on the forward strand.
CAATGGTGCGAAACCCCAGTGGCACAACTCGCTTGTTCTTCCGCATGTCGCCTATGAGAATTGAGCAGACACCATTTAGTTTAAGCACTCTGTGACACTCCGTCGCGACTGCCCTCATGTCTTTAATGAATTCGTCAACTTTGTGGTGTGAAATATCGCCCTGGACTCCATCGGTATATTGGACTATATCGGCATAGGGAGGGTGCGTGCAGATAAGGTCAACAGAATCATTCTCGATGCCATCAAGGCGCCTGGCATCCCCTACGGATACATTGGGCTCATAGAACTTGGTAGGATCATCGGTTTCAACCAGAGTTTCCTGTGCCATCAGGGAGAAGTTCAGATTCTGATCTGTAAGCTGAATCGCAGCCGGATTAATGTCACGTGCTATACATCTTCGTCCTAGTAGCTTGGCTTCAACAGCAGTTGTGCCGCCACCACAGAACTGGTCTAATACGAGTTCGCCGGGCTTGGAGTATCTTAGAATAGCATTTCGCGGGATGTAAGGCGACCAATTCCCCCGATAGTCCCCACTATGGGTGGCCCATTTGCCACGGTTCTTGAAACTCCAGACTGTCGTAGACTCAAGGCCAAAGCTCTTTGGAGCCAAACTGGTGATTTTGGATTTGGCTGCGAAGAGGTTCAAGTTGACTCCTTTCTTCTGTATCACAGCCTTCTCAATGTCCCTAAGCCCAACGGAGAATTTCTTCATGATGCTCTCGTCTGGCATGCCATCCAGTTTTGCCTGGTAGATAGCGTCAAGATCTTGCTCCGTTGTCACCGCCTTCACCTGTATCTTACTTCTCAGTGCCTCAATGACTCAAATTAATCCCACTACTGTGGCGAAGTGGGAGGTGCTGCAATAAAATGCTCTCCATAAAATTGATGGCAACGCTATATCGACAGGTTCCTCCAATCAATCAGGATGTCATACGAAAGAATACTGCGAACTCCGGACTCCCGCTTCGAGGACCCCCCGACCATCCTTTCCCTCCAAACTGCACCAAAATTGACGACCTCCGAATCCACTATGTCGATGAGGGCTCAAAGAATGCACCACCAGCCCTCCTCTTGCACGGCGAGCCCTCCTAGAGCCACCTCTACCACAAAACGATCTCGTCCCTCAATGAGGCTTAACTATGCACTGTCGCCCCAGACATCTTAGGCTTCGGGCGCTCCGACAAATCTCCCAACACCAAGGAAATGCCTCTTCATATCGTTAGTTCCAAAAGCCTTTTCGATTCCCTAGCAAGAAGCTTAGCTGACATTTCGACCTCCGGCTTTGTGTTGAACCTGCCTAAACCTAGCCTTATCGAGGAATTAACTCGATCTCGACTACATCCTAATGCCAAAAGCACATGAGAAGTTTCAACACCTCCACTTTCACATGCTGAACCTGTCGAGAAGGCAAGCTCTTTTCTCAGAGAATGTTGCAGTGCTTTATTTTGCACCCCAGGAATGACCATGTTTAGATTATGGGGTAACCGTTTCTCAGGATGACCATTGATCTCGACACCCTCTATTTGGTCTTGCATATGAGTAAGTATCTCTTTGCACCAGTTCCTAAGTATCTGTTCAGTCTTCATTGTATTCTGGGCAATTTCTGCAGCTGCACCAAGACCTACTATTGATGGCACATTGAGCGTGCCAGATCTCAATCCACCCTCATGTCCACCACCCATCATCAACGGCTGAATCTTGATTCTTGGTTTCCGTTTTCTCACAACTAGCGCGCCTATCCCTTTGGGGCCATACATCTTGTGCGCAGAGAGAGACAACAGATCAACATCAAGATCAATCATATCTATTGGGATGTGTCCTACGGCCTGTGCTGCATCTGTGTGAAACAACACTCCATTTTCATGAGACACCTTGACGAGCTCCTTGATTGGATTGATTGTACCAACTTCATTGTTGGCGAACATAATGGAAACAAGTAGTGTATCATCCTTGATTGCTGAATCCAGACCAGATGGATCCACCATTCCGTAGTTATCAACGGAGAGAATTGTTTCACGAGCGCCAAGCTGCTTCAAAAACCGAATTGGTTGTAGGACGGCCTTATGTTCTGTGCTAGCAGTAATGACATGTGGATTGCGTTTTCTGGTTGGTAGATAGGTACCCACAATTGCCAGATTATTGGCTTCAGTAGCTCCGCTTGTAAATACGATCTCGGATGATTTACAAGTGATAAGGGCCGCAACTTGCTTTCTGGCGTTTTCTACAGCAGCATTTGCTTCAGCTCCGAATTGATGGTCTATGCTTGACGGGTTCCCGAATTGCTTGTCGAAAAAGGGTTGCATCTTGTCAATTACTGCTGGGTCCACTGGAGTTGTTGCATTGTGGTCCAAATATATTGGCTTCTTGATAGTCAAGTTGTTGGCACCTCCGTGTCAGAGAATATCTTCTCAAGATCGCAGATATTCCGAACTCTTGAGTGAATCATGGAAATCCCTCTGTTTAGATGCGCCTTCAGATAAACCAGGGCAGTAGCGTCGAAATCAATACCATCTGAACGAAGTCGCTCCTTCAGTAGAATAACGAACAAATCATCCCACTCGCCAGTTAGCGTATATCTGATGAACTCAGCACCATCTTCTGTGTAATCCACAGGCGGCAACCCCGTTTTTTCGAGAGAGAAACACAGCGCCATTCTGCATAGAAGGTTGGGTGTGAGGCCAGTCCGCCGTTTCAATAAGGATAGTTTTGATGTTGAAGATCTACTCACTTTGATTCTGTTGAATTTGAGTGCCATCTAATTCCCGCCCCCTAATACCTCAAGGACCTCACTATTTCCCGATTTGCCATCATATGAAAGCTCGAATTCACGAGCTAAGTGAGATGACAAGATGTTTCGAATATCTTTAGTCACTTCTGTGTTGGTGGCAAAGATAATGACCTGGTCACTGACTACAGGAATGAATTGAGATGCGACTGTGTCGCGATGTTTCTCATCTAGCCTTGCCAAAGGTGTGTCTATAGTGAATGGAAATTCCCTGTTGGAAATTTTGGATATGGCTCCCAGAAGTGAGAT
>JBHLPA010000172.1:0-5801 GCA_048939935.1 Promethearchaeota archaeon
AATATCATTGATGAGGTACTTCTTACCTGCATCTTCATTGAACAGTCGCATGAGATTCATTGTATCGTTGTCATCTATCGCAATGATCTGATCTGTGTTTCTTACGTTGTGTATCCATGGGACATGCTTATCGCCAATCCCCTCAATTCTATGTGCGCCATAACCATTGAGCCAAAGAGTAGGGCATTGAACAGCTTCACCAGCGGCTATCTTTGAAGTGGGATACACCTGCTTCATGAAGTCCCCACAACCTATAGTACCTGCAGAGCCAGTAGTTAGACACACTCCTCGGTAGGTGTCAGAACCTAATTCTTTGTCGAGGACTTCTTTCATTGCATGACCTGTTACATCATAGTGCCAGAGGTAGTTTCCAAACTCACTAAATTGGTTGAACACAAAGACATCGTCTCGTGATGCTTTGATTCTTGCTACCTCATCATAGATTTCCTTGACATTCGACTCGCTACCTGGAGTTTTGATGATCTCACCTGCGACTGTTTTCAGCCAATCAAACCGTTCCTGTGACATTTCCTCTGGAAGTATAGCAATTGACTCACAAGCCAGTAGGGAAGCATCGTATGCTCCGCCTCGACAATAATTGCCGGTCGATGGCCAGACAGCATGATGAAACGTTGGGTCGAATTGGCCAGTAACTAGTGGCGGGACTAAACATCCGAAGGTAGCACCGACTTTGTGAGCACCTGTTGGAAACCACTTACCAACAAGAGCAATGATTCGAGCATCCACACCTGTGAGTTCGTGGGGAATCTCCATGTAATTTGCCAGTTTTCGAAACTGACCGCCTTTCTCAACAGGCTCATTCTTCCAAGTGATCCTGAAGAGGTTCTGCGGGACAACATCCCAGAGACCGATATCTTTCAGCTCATCCTTAATTCTATCAGGAGATTTACTAGGGTCTTTCATCTGTTCAAAGGTGGGAATCACAATGTTACGCTCTCGACAACGTTTTACTGTTCGTTCAAGTTGCTCTTCATGCACTGTCAGGTCAATCATCTTAGCTACCTCAATTGCAATCAATGAGCGTATTCAATCCACGCAAAAGGGTTTCGGCGCGACATAATACGCCTCTATAGACAGTTTAATAATCAACCATAGTGAAACTCGATTTGACTTAGAGGATTCATCTTCTCTAATTGACAATTAGTAATCTGGTCACTGAGTTTGGACCAGATGCTCACCTTCGTTTGTAATAATGGTGGGTAGTGATAAGATGAGTAAAGAAAAACATGTGTACATTTTTGGTGCTGGAAAATCTGATGGAGATGGTTCTATGAAGAACCTGCTTGGTGGAAAAGGTGCGTCTCTTGCTGGAGCCACTTTACTAGGACTCCCAGTCCCACCAGGATTCACCATTTCAACTGATGTCTGCAACCTCTATCTTGCTTCCGGAGGATTAAGTGATAGTATCAAGGAAGATGTCAAAGCTGCAATGACACAAATAGAGGAATATATGGGGATGAAGTTTGGTGACCCCAAGAATCCACTTCTCGTGTCAGCTAGGTCTGGTGCCAGGCAAAGTATGCCGGGTATGATGGAAACCGTCTTAAACGTAGGTCTAACGACTTCTACGATACCCGGACTAGTTGAAACAACCCAGAATGAACGTTTTGTCTATGATTCATATCGACGATTGATCATGATGTTCTCTGATGTGGTCATGGAGAAGGCTGCCGGTATTGAGCCTGAAGAGGGACATGGCATTCGTCAGCAGCTAGAGAGAATACTTGAGAGAAAGAAGAAGGAGGCAGGCTGTCTGACCGATACATGCCTCACGGTCGAACATCTCAAGGAACTCGTAGAGGAGTTCAAAGACGCCATTAGAAAGACACTTGGTGTTGAGTTCCCTGACGACCCCTATGAACAACTCTGGGCAGCTATTGGTGCTGTCTTCAAAAGCTGGGGTGGTACTCGGGCAATTGCATATAGACGCATCGAGAATATTCCTGATGAGTGGGGAACGGCATGCACAGTCCAAGCAATGGTGTTTGGAAATATGGGTGACAGCTCAGCCACCGGAGTTGCGTTCTCAAGAAATCCTGCTACAGGCGAGAATAACTTCTACGGCGAATTTCTCATCAATGCACAAGGTGAGGATGTCGTAGCTGGAACTCGAACCCCTAATGCGTTGAATGAGGAGAGTAAGAACGAACAGAGCAAAGACCTCCCAACACTTGAGGAAAAAATGCCAGACATCTACAAGCAGCTCGTAGAGATTAAAGACACTCTTGAGAACGATGTCAAGGACATGGTTGATATAGAATTTACAATTCAGGAGGGCAAGCTGTTTCTGGTGCAGCATCGTGTTGGAAAACGAACTGCAACAGCAGCTCTTAATATTGCCATGGATATGCTTCACAACAACTTCATCGACGAACCAAATGCCATCCTACGAGTCGCACCTGAACAACTTGGTCAACTCCTATATCCTATACTAGATCCAGAAGCTGAGAAGGAAGCAACACCTATTGCCCGGGGTCTTCCTGCAGGACCAGGAGGAGCAGTTGGTCAGATTGTGTTCACCTCAGAAGCTGCAGTCGAATGGAGCAAGAAAGGAAAAGATGTTGTCCTCATCCGTGAAGAAACCAGTCCGGAAGACATTGAGGGAATGCGTGCAGCCCACGCCGTCCTGACTGCTCGCGGTGGAATGACCAGTCATGCAGCTTTGGTCACTCGAGGATGGGGCAAATGCTGTATTGTCGGCGCTTCTGGACTTGATATAAACACGTTCGAGAAGACTGTTAAAATCAATGGCAAACTCTTCAAAGAAGGAGACACACTGACCTTGAATGGAACCCAGGGTCTCGTCTATGATGGCGCGTTGCCAATGATTGAAGCAACAGAGAATCCGAAATTGCAAGAGTTTATGGGACTCATTGACAAATACCGCCGACTTGGCGTGAGAGCAAATGCAGATAATCCTCAGGATGCAAAGATAGCTCTAAACTTTGGCGCTGAAGGAATTGGACTCCTCAGGACAGAGCACATGTTCTATGGAGAAGGAAGCGATGAACCACTGTTTCTGTTGAGAAAGATGATTCTCAGCAAGACAAGGGGCGAACGCCTTCACGCACTTGCTGAACTCAAACCATTTGTCAAGGAGGACATCAAAGCTACTCTTGCAGTGATGAATGGGCTCCCAGTGACTATACGACTTCTAGATCCTCCACTTCATGAGTTCGTACCCCAATCTCGAATTGGTCAAGAACGGCTTGCACATTCTCTTAGTATTGACATTGAAGAAGTCCGAAAACGTGGAGAACAAATACATGAAATGAACCCTATGATGGGCTTGCGTGGAGTGCGTTTGGGGATTGTCTATCCCGAGGTCTACGAGATGCAAGTCAGAGCGATACTTGAAGCGGGTGCTGAACTCATCAAGGAAGGTAAGAAGGTACATCTTGAGATAATGATCCCGGTGACAATTGGCTCTGCAGAACTCAAGACAATGGAACTCATAGTGGATAGAGTCTATGAAGAGGTTCGAAATGAAGTCGGTTTTGATATTCCCTACTTGTACGGCACGATGATTGAGATTCCACGAGCATGCATGCGTGCTGGTGATATGGCTCAAAGTGCTCAATTCTTCTCATTTGGAACTAATGACCTGTCACAAATGGGCTTTGGCTTCAGTAGAGATGATATTGACTCATTCCTGCCAGAGTACCTCGACAAGCATATTCTGAGAAATGATCCATTCGTCAGTATTGACAAACGAGGAGTCGGACAGCTAATCCAGATAGCCATCGAGAGGGGTAGAGAAACCAGACCGGATATCAAGCTCGGTGTTTGCGGAGAACATGGTGGGGATTCACGCTCTGTAGAGTTCTTCCATGAGATTGGACTTGATTACGTGTCATGTTCGCCTTATCGACTCCCAATTGCTAGACTTGCAGCCGCTCAGGCAGCAATCAAAGAAGTCGACTGGCTCTTACTCAAGAGTAAGGCAAAGTAGGTTCTAAGGTGTTTCAGTTTCGCACTGCAACACCATTCATCTTTCTTTTAATGGAAAATATCCTCATGGCTTCAAGAGCGTCGGTTTTTCAGAAGACTTGATACGATAACCAGTACTGTGAATCCTACACCAACCACAAAAAACCCTCCAATGATTAATCCTTCGACAGGAATTGGCAATCGCATAACTTTAACAGTAACAGTATCTGTCACAATACCTCCATCAGGTCCAGGATTTTCAACTTGAAGTAGGTAAGTATATTCTCCGATTGTTAGGTCATCGACACTGATTTGAATATCAGGTTGCCAGTCCCAATAATGTTCCCAACAAGAATCTCTTGCAATTTCTCCATCAATGAGAATCTCGTAATCCAAGCATAAATAGTGCTCATAATCAATTTGGACCACCCATTTGATATAGTTCCCAGTTTCACCAACATAATATGCAATGTCAGTTGGACTTGAAAGAGCTAAATTGGGGGGTTGCGGTGCTGGCGGCATGTGGTTATTGACAAAATCTGACGAAAATGCATCGGAGAAATCACCTGGCCAGTAATTTGCTTCGCTATCTACAGAAGCAAATCCAGAAACAAGATCAACGCTGAATGCTCGCACCCGGAAAACATAATCATCCTTTTCGAGAAAACCTGCTGAGTTCCATATGTAGTAAGTGCGAGTAAGGTTTCTTGCTAGCACTTGATAACTTACACCACCATCACCACTCAACCAGACAGAAAAGTAGTTGGTGTCATTGGCATTTTTGTCTTGGCAGTTCCAGGTTATGTTGAAGATATGGGGCTCTACCTCTGTTGGTGTATTGACAGTGATGTCGGGCGTGAAGAAGTTTCCGAGAAACACATCAACATATTCATAGACCAAAGTATAATTTGACTCGGTTTTTCCCTCAACTCGAATGTTGACGGTTTGATTCCGTCGATCTAATGTGTATGTATCATAAATGACACTATTTCCTTCGATACGGATGTGTTTGTAAACACCAACTTGTAAGTCCAGAGTCCAGTTGCCTGGTGAGGAATCATAGTTCAAACAACCAATATACAACGTATCATTGTCAGACTCCCAGAGAAATTCATCAATTTCAGGCTTATTACCTGTAGCCATGTTAACTAAGTTATTATCATTGGTGAATTGTGAATAATCCGTATCTCCACTCCAAGCCATGAAGTCAGTATCACTATTGGTGAAATTTCCAATCATCTTAACTGGTAAGCCTTTCTTGACACCTTTTACAATGACCCAGTCAAACTCAGTGTGATTGATGATTCCGTCATATTGGTTCCATGGTTCTGAAGGGATTACAAGTGCTCTTGTGGTATTTAGTCGGAATCCATTCTCTACTATCATTGAAGAATGAGTGACATTCAAAGACTCAGGAAAGGTTGCATTTAGAACAATATGATCACCAGAAATATCAGATTCATTTGTCACACTTTGTGGTGGTGAAGACCATCTCGAGGACCATGTCAGACAAAAAGTTTCTTCAGAGGGGATATATTGATTTTGAGTCTGTCTAGTTATTGATAATTCGACTTCGTTATCAGGAATGGAAGTAATCTGTATTATTGGGAAAACAACTAATGAAAGAACAATGGACAAAAGGAGGAATGAACTGCAGGATTTCATTCCAGCACCACACTCCAATCCACCTCGACTGAATTTCTGGTATATTCGAGGAGTATAACTGTATTCTTCTTCTTAAGTCGAATTGTTAGCACAATCACTGCAAGAATAATGATAGAAGAACCTATACTAATTCCAATTGCTCCGTAATGGAGAATTTGTGACCAATTGTCTGATGCTACAACTGT
>JBHLPA010000173.1:0-5733 GCA_048939935.1 Promethearchaeota archaeon
AAATCGCCTTTTTGAGAGGCCGATATTGTCTTTCCATCTTCTCTGAGTCTAGGCTGGTATATCTTGTTAAGAGCTTGCCATCCATGAACTCTAGGAATAGTTGTTCAAAAGTCAATGCGAAAACTTCAGCAGCTTTCCGATTTTGAGATACACGGAGTATTGTTTCTTCTTCCTCATCAAACAACGAACCAAACATTCGAGCCAGAGATTCTAGATTATGTATTTGGGCTGGTGATGGTGTGTTTGTGGTTAAAAGTGCACAGATGAGAGTCTTTGTCTGTACGGCGGTTATTATCTCGGATATAGGAGTCGCAGTCCAAAAGCGCTCCTCTTGGAATTCCGCCCTGAAGTTGGTAATGGCAGTTATGAAACCACCCACCAAAGATTGCTCAAATCCCTCCTTCATCATCTTGGAATACACAGGCAAGCCCGAGTTTCGATGTAGCACTATCAACCCAATCACATTTCGTGCATCATCGAATCTTCCTTCAAATTCAGTAAGCTTCAGATGTTTCTGGAATGCTCGTTTTTTGTAAGCCCGTCGTCCAAGATATGTTGCTCCAATCAAACCTACTAATGGACCTAGATAAGAGAAGCCAATGAAGAGATATCTCATCACCTGTGCATCCATGTCCACGCGGACATCTAGGATCGCGGCGACCCAGAGGGTTTCATAGTGTTCCCGTTCAACAGTGATGTTAAGATAGTACAATCCCATAGGCGGCATGTCGACGAATGCTTGGTACAGCCCATCAGCTGCCTCAATCTCACCACTCGAAAACACTTCAGAGGTCATATAATTGATGATGGAATATGTCACGCTAGCGTCAGAAATGGTTTCTCCTGTATCATTTGCTATGAATCTCAATGCAATATCCAAGCGACTGAATTCTGGGGGCATGTAGGTTTCATTCAATGCGAAACCGGGTGAAACAGCGATGGGAATTGTTCGTACACCCATATGAAAACTGTACACTTGTCGTTCATATCCTGGTCTTTCAAGATAGAATGTAGCCTCGTACTCACCTTCCAATGGTGTCAGTGAAAAGTTGTACCAACCGCCACCGACTCCCTCTTCAGTGATGAAAGAATGAATTTCTGCAGAGTGTGTAAAGTCAGCATCTTCAACACCACCATACATGGTTGAACTGAAGAACAATGCAATGTGATATTCGCGGCTCACATAGAAGACAGCTGGCATCCCCACACAGCATAATTCCGTGTCTATCGTTCGGACTTCGAAGCTAAATATACATTCAACTATTCCATAGCCATATTTAGAGAACATCAGCGAAATTGAATATACGCCAGGATCACCTGCGACAAATGAGAAGTTGTAGTATCCGTTCCCTATGTCAACATAGGATATTGGAAAAGGCTCAACAGTAATACTGACGTTTGCACCCTCAAGACCAGCCATATCACTCTCGTTAAGCCAGAGTGTGAAAGAATGTGGAGTTTGGTAGTATTGAATATCAGAGGGCCCAGGGCCCATAACTGTGGCGGGTTTCTCTGAAACCTCAAACCAAAGTAATATTGTATAGTTACTATAACTAGGTTTAGAGGCCGTTATCTGTAGTAACCATCCACCGAGAACATCTGATGTTAATGTCAGTGTATAGACCCCCATATTCTCACTGACAGAGTAGTTTAGACCTATAACTTGTGAAACATCTATTGTGGCACTTGTGATGTTCTGATTCGAATCAGTCCTTGTATAGAGCAGCTGTATCTGTATGGTGTCTTGATAGTAGATGCTTGCTGAAGTAGACCCATCTGAAGTTTCTAAGTTAGTGGGAACCTCAGTCACATCCAGTGTGAATGCTACTGTTCCATTTTGATACTTGGGCAATGTCGCTCGAAACAAGATGTCGTATCTCCCCATGTTAAGAGGTATGAGGGTGATCGAGTAATTGCCACCACCCAGGTCAGTTGCCACCGTATAAGAGATTCCCGAGGAGGGAGAAACAGAGAACACAGTTACTGTCGCACTCTCTAATCCGTACAAGCTCTCATCTGAGAAAAAGAGATACACAGTGTAGTTTCTGTCAGCAGCAACCAAACCATTTGAAGAGTCAATGGTCAGTAGACTAGCCAGCGGTGTCACAGTCAGTGTGAACGTCTTGAACTGCTCTGTGTGATTTGCAAGGCTTGCGGAGATTGTAAGTGAGAATGTCCCATGTGCTTCAGGATCCAGCATGATAGAGTAGATTCCATTACCAAGGTAGTTCCATGATGGTGAATGATAAAGACCTATGGCAGGAACCACATCGATCTCCACATCAGCACCTGCAAGTGCCCCTCCTGTGCTATTGAGATATTGCACCATCAGTGTGAAGTTTGTGTCCGGATCTATGACTGCTGAAGTTCCATTTAGTATCGAAAGACTTGTTTCAATCGCCCCAACAGAAATAGAGAGGTGAGTTAAGGCAGTCTTATGATTTGCCTTTGAACCAGTCACAATGACGTCATATGTTCCGCTAAGGGATGCAATGAAATCAATTGAATAGTTGCCTGGTTCACCAGGGATTGGTGTTGATGTACCCCAAGAGAGTATACCACCGGAGGGTCCGTTCCAAGACTGAACCTCCAAAGTTGCACCACCTATTCCAACCCCGTCTAGGTACATGTAACTGAAACTAGCTGTACATGTACTTCCAAGACCAACACTAACAAAACCCCCATCCAATGACTCGATAGCAGTTTCAGAAACAACATGAACCTCTAACCAGCAGCTGTCAGTATCATAGAATGGGTTGGATGCATTTACCAAAACGTGAAAGACACCTGAACCGGTAATTGAAGTATTGAAATCAGCCTCCCACCAGTCTTTTGCCAAGTTTGGATAAAAGTGAACATCAGACCCGGACCAATTTCCTACTATTGTAGTGAGCGTATCTAGCAGTATATCTCCGTTGTCTAGATCGATAAAACTCACTGCACCAGTAGCACTCATATTGACTGGCGCCTCGATCCTTGGGAAGATGGCAGATAGAGATGTTGAGTGATGAACCTCAAAAGTAGTCTGACCATAGGCAACCTCTGAGCAGTTATTCCAAGCAATCGAAACGAACCAATTGCCTACTGATGCATTAATCGGACCTAGTACCAAGCTACTGCTGTTTATAACTCCCAAGCTACCTCCACTCAATATTTCAGAGAACCAAATTGAACCATTTGGAAGATACCAAGTAACATCGAAACCGGTTATGATAGTTGGTACAGAAACGGGTGTGCCAATTGATGTTGACACATGAGCTGTGTTCCCACTTCTGAATATTGTTTCATCAGTCCATTGATAAGAAGTTTCATTGAAAAGCTGAGACTGTACAGTCCTAGCATAGTTTGGGGATTCGAGATTGATTCTCCACCATCCAAGATGATCCAGTATATCCCCATCAATCCTGAGTCTATCTTCAATGATAATGCACAGTCCAGTGACATCATTAGCAAAGGAGTCATAGATTGTAGTATTGCTCCAGTCTTTTGGATGTATGATTTCGATTGCGTAGTTTTGGTAGTTGTCATGATAGTCTACATAGGTGAATAATGAGAGTGATGTGTCTTCATCGAAGCTGACGCTATAAGATACACCATACTCTGTGGGTTCTGTACTATAACACGAGTTTTGAAATCGGACCACCCGACTGAATCGTACATCGAATTCAAAGGAAACAGGGGTATTGGATGAGAAAATAACTGGAACTGTATCTGACTCCCAAGAACTGTGATTTACCAAAGCTTGACCAGTACCAGATACACCATTGATTGATGTGGTTCCAATTGGAGGAATGAGAACATTCAATCCGACTTGAGTGAACTCGGGTGGGTTAGCTGCTACTAGGGATACATTATCGAAGGACAGTGTTAGGAACTTCGCATTACTTGGATCACCATGGCAGTTGGAATCATCCCAGTCGATAGACATCGTGTTGCTGATATCAAGTCTAATCTGGAGTTCCAAAGATGATGGTAGACTGGTAAGGCTCACTGGAATTTGTTCAAAACTGTACCAGACATCTCTCTCGCTAAGAGTTGTGGGATCAATTTCCCATATTGACCAAGTAGTGAAACCATTAGTCAGAACAACCCTAAGAGAAAAGTCACCCTCGTAACGTGTTCCTAAAGGTCCTCTATCATAAAGAAGATTAAAGCCAAACAGAAAGTCTTCTGATGCAGGAATCGAGTTGATCTGTTGGAGCCAATACACATAGGTGCCAGAGTAATGTCTATAGTAGTCAAGATTTCCCATGTATGTGTATTCACGACCTTCATTTTCCAGAGTGAGAAAATCCTTTGAAGTGTCGATGTAGGAAGCTCGTTGATGCTGGTAGAAGCTTATGTCATAGCTATCCGCATCCCATCCCAATGGATGAAATGGCACAGATCTTCTCGGGTTTAGATTCACTCCTGGTGTTCCCATGTCGAAGGTCCCGTTCAGAGCATAGAGTTTGGTAAGATTCCTCACGTTGACCTCAATCTGTTTTCCCTTCCAACCGTTACTGGAGTCAAGGTCAAGGTTGCATTGAGGGTTGTGCTCCCTATCGGTTCTGACACTCATAGGACCGATTCTCTCAGCTTCTGCGCCGGACTGCTCGACCAGTAGTGGATTGAGGACTCCGCTGTCATTATATGATGATGCAATATGTTCTGAGGTGTTAAGGGTCAAATTTTCTGAGGAAGAATCATATGAAACCAAGGGGTTTTGTTGATTGACAGTGGAGAGATTTAGACTACATGCTAATAGAATTCCAAAAATGACTACTACTATTGTCCAGCGATTTTTCATATGGGATCCCTCCAGTATAGACCTTATTACCAGTGTTCAGTTTCGATTAACCAACTGGAATTCATATTGAATAGGATTCGATAGCATATATGGATTTGCTGTGAGTATTAGTTGATTTTTTAAAAGTTTAATTTTTCAGAGCATAGCAAATAAGAATCATGATTCTTTAAGATGGATATATCAATACGGTTTTCTGTCGACGGAAAAGAAAAGACAGTTTAGAATCCCGACGGACACACCATTTCTTTTCCCTTTGATGGATTACGATAAATAGAGGCGACAACTACGGGAATTCTATGAACGAAACTCTGAAGGTAATAGATAATCGAAGGTCGTTGAGAGGCTATGATTCTAGGGAAATTTCACCAGAACACAAGAGATGGATCCTTCACAGTGCCTTTCGAGCTCCCACTGCAGGAAACATGATGCACTATTCCATTATAGAAGTGGCTGATCAGAATATGAAGGACAGACTGGTTGAAACCTGTGACAACCAGCCATTCATCGCAAAGGCTCCTTTGGTGTTACTTTTTCTGGCTGACATGCAGCGATGGTATGACCTCTTCAAGTACTCCAATGTCCAAGATTTATGCAAGAAGCGCAACCTCGAATATGTGACTCCAAAGGAGGCAGATTTGATGCTTGCTTCATGTGATGCTCTCGTAGCTGCCCAAAATGCAGTCATTGCAGCTGAGTCATTGGGTATCGGTTCGTGTTATATTGGCGACATCATGGAGAACATAGAGATTCACAGAGAGATGTTTGAATTGCCAAAGTGGGTTTTTCCGATAGCGCTTCTATGTTTTGGCTACCCTCTTCGCAAGGACAGGGATGAACGACCTAGAACTCCACGGTTCTCTGAACACTTTGTCTATTTCAAAAACAAGTACAAACGTGTAGACACCGAGGAGTTTGAGGCTGAGTTTGTAGACAGATTCGAGGAC
>JBHLPA010000174.1:0-5708 GCA_048939935.1 Promethearchaeota archaeon
GGATTACGAATATTAGTCCTCATGTAAAAGGCACATCTCACAATGAAGTATTGAATTTGAAGTTTGGTTTAGAGAACGCAACCGACTAGCTCATCTAAGACCTCTACTTATGTCATTTATTGCGTGCGAGAGGTCAGGAGTATGTATAGACACTACGAAACACCCAATGATGTGTTCGTGGACAGAGAGGAATACATCTCATTCGAAAAACTTCCGAAGAATTTCTTATTATGACTAATTTAGTGGTGGCTACAAACAAACGTTCTCGGAGCTTGTGCTTGGTACAGTCTCATTCTTACAGATGAGTAATAGAATCTCTTCTAAAGCCCAATCAGTTGTCATGTGTCTGCAAAGCTTTTGAATCAGTAGTACAGCCGCACTTTTACTGCTGCTCGTTTGTCTGCTGGCAAGGCTTTTGCTTTCTCGACTTCTGGATTTTCTAAAGCTTCATCCATGGTGAGTTTGAGATTGTCCCTTGATTCATCTAGGACAACTTTGTCATGGATAGAAACTATATGTTCACTGGGTAATAGGATGTCTACATCTGATTTTAGCCCAATCGCTTCGAGAGATTCCTCAACAAAACCTCCACCAACTATCAAGCAAGCAGTGCCATCAGTATCGAAATCTACATCCACAGCACGACCGATCTTGACATTGTCTTTGTCATAGATGTCCATCTTGGTTAATTTTGACCAGCGAAGCTCACCAAGCTCAATGGCTTCTTCATCTAGTGTAGTCTTGAGACTATTCACGTTTGTGGTTAGATGGACTTCATCACCAATCTTCCTAATGAGTGAAGCACTCAGAACAGGATCCTTATCAGGTCTGAATTTCACAGATTCTAGAAACTCTTCCCATTTTGATCCTGCAAGAATGAATTGTTTTAGCTTCAGTGCACCCTCGAAAGTGAAGGTCAGGTCATTAATCTTACCAACCTTTGTTCCACTTGAGTCGACCACATCGCAATTCCTTAGTTCTCTACAGTTTAGGGATTTTACTACATCCACGGAATACCACCCCAATTTTCATTGTGTACAATATAAGTTAAAGGCTTCGAATTATCTCTTTCTATTCATACTGTGTTTCTGAAAATACGGTTGATAGTCGAAATTATGTTTCAATCTCGAAAGAACCAGCAATCCACTTACCCATGAAACCAAGAAGGAAGATATACAGAGGAATTGACGAAAAGAAGAGTATAAACACAGTAAATGGATCGATACTTATCCAGCTCCATCCGAGAGAGAATGCAGTCATCGCGAGCATCACTGGAATGAATGCAAAATTGAATAGGACTGAGATAATGAACCCATCTCTCATCCCTGTGGCTATATTTGATTCAGTTGCGATGTTCCAAAATTGCTTGGCTGCTGCTTGATTTAAACCTCCAAGAAACAGGAAGGTTAGTCCATAGGTCACTGTTGTTGGCAAGATAGGTCCGAGAAGAAGTACAGGCAACCATAGAGAGGAGATGAAAAAACTAGCTATTAATGAGATGTAAGCCACTAATCCTAGAACACAACCATGAGCTAGGTACTTCAGAATCTTAGTTAGAAAGGTGATATTTCCTGCATCGTTCTCCAAGATCTCCAACCCAATTGAGGATTGCTCTAGAAAGAACATAAAGAATTTGGTGGCTGGAAGGAATCCAACACTTTAAACATTCTCTCCAAAGAACATCAGATAGTCAGTACCTGGGATTTCTAGCCCTTTCCGGCTGAGAATCATAACAAGCTGTCCACGATGATGAGTTGTATGAATCAGATATTGTAGAAAGAAGTCAATCACATCAATCTCGAAAGGTTCCTCATTGATATGTTTGACCATCATTTTATCCTGAGGAATCTCTTCAATGGCATGACTGAGCCGCGTATCAAGAACTTCCCATCGTTTGAGAAGTTCTTGTCGTGGGAACCGTCTGACTCTATCAAATACAGACTCATCCTTCTCACCCTCAATGAAGAAGAAGCAAGTCTCTAGGGCTAATACAATGTGCTGTACCAATTCACGTGGACTTTTCCCCATTACCTCTTCAGAGAATTCCTCAGCCTCAAGTGTGCTAAGCAACTCTCTCATTTTCCATCCCGCCCAGAGATGGTAGTCTGCTAGGTGCTTGAACACCACTTCCTTAACCTCATAATATACTTGTACTATCTTGCGTATTAGTCTGCCGAGTTCATCCAGACAATTCTCCCAATAGCCCAAGCATCCATTGGTCTATCGGTTTCTTGTTTTTCCATGTCTCCTCAAATGGAGTCATGATCAGCTCGCCATTCACCTCTCCAACGAGTCCGCCATGTTTACCACTTAGCAAGCATTCGATAGCGAAAGCTCCAAGACGAGTTGCTAATATCCTATCAAGGTGTGTTGGGTTCCCGCCTCGTTGGATGTATCCTAGAACAGAAACTCGACACTGTTCATCGATCCTTTTTGATAGCTCATTGGCAATCACGTGGGCATTTCCTAATTCATCACCTTCGGCAACGACTACAAGAACACTCTGTTTCGTTTCCTTTGCTTTTGTAACCGTTTCTGCAAGCTCCTCTATAGTCGTGCTTGTTTCAGGCATGAGTATTGCTGATGCACCTGTTGCGAATCCCACATGAAAAGCAATGAATCCAGCATTACGTCCCATGACTTCAACAAGGAAGATACGTTGGAAAGATTCTGCAGTGTCTCTAATCTTGTCAAGAGCTTCTAATGCATTGTTCACCGCAGTGTCAAATCCTATCGTATAGTCTGTTCCATAAAGGTCGTTGTCAATTGTCCCTGGTAGTCCAATCAGCCAACCATCCCAATGCTTAGTCAGTGCATTCAGACCCCTCATTGTGCCATCACCTCCAATGGCAATGAGAGCATCAAAACCACGCTCTGTGAGTATCTTGGAAGCTTTCTTTAATCCCGCCTCTGTCTTGAATTCTTCAGATCTTCCGGTGGTGAGAATGGTTCCACCTCTATGCAGGATCCTCGAAACTGAGCGAGAATTCAGCTCATGTATCTTTTTGTCAAGAATCCCTTGAAACCCGCCAAAAACCCCGAAGACCTCACAATTTCTATAAATTCCGACTCGTGTAATAGCACGAAGAGCAGCGTTCATAGCCGGGCTATCACCGCCGCTCGTAAGAACTGCGATTTTCATAGATTAGTATACGCTACCTTAGATAAATAAGCACTTACGTAGCAACTAAGTGAAAAGGGATGAAAGATTCGTGTCAGAGAAAGAATCTAGTCTCGGACCAGATGAACATGGAAAGATAGTCAGAGATGGATACAACAGAATCGCCAAGGACTACTGCAGTGAGAGAAATCTATTCGGTAATGAGGAGGAGATTGATGAGTTCATCTCTCATCTTCCAGAGAATGGCATAGTTCTGGATATTGGGTGTGGAGGTGGTGTACCAGTACTAAGGAAATTAGTTGACAGAGGATTTCGTGCGAAAGGCATAGATTTCTCACAATCCATGCTAGAAATTGCCAAAGAAAATGTCCCTGAGGTTGAATTAATACTCGGAGATGTTACAAAGACCGAATTCGAACCCGATTCGTTTGACGGGATAATCTCGACTTATGCATTCATTCACATTTTTAGAACCAAGCACCCACTTCTCTATTCTAAGATTTTCAAATGGCTAAAACCAGGAGGAGTGATGCTTGTAGGCACTGCTAGAACTGAGTGGGAGGAGGTTTCTGATTATTTCGGTGTCCCTATGGTATGGAGTCATCCAGCAGCCAGAGAGAGCCTGCAACTCGTGGAAAACGTAGGATTTGAGGTTTTGTTCGAGAGATTAGTCACCACAGATGACGAAACTGCTTATTGGATTCTTGCAAGGAAGCCCTAGAAATTTGCTCGGATATGACGAAAATGGGACCAGAGAGAACTCATGGAAAAAGTCCAGATGAACAAGGAAAGATTGTTCGTGATGGGTATGACAAGATAGCTGAGGAATATAATCAAGATAGAGAAGAATTTGACAATAGTAAGGAAATCCAAGAATTCATCGATATCCTTCCTGAAGGAGCATCCGTATTGGATATCGGATGTGGGGGAGGAAAACCCATTCTAAAAAGAATGATCACCGAGGGATATGATGCTACTGGAATTGATTTCTCCACTGGCATGCTAGAAGTAGCAAGGAGGAATGTCCCGCAAGCAACCTTGATTCATGGGGATGTAACTAAGACAGAGTTTGATGAAAATTCATTCGATGGTATTGTTTCCACCTATGCCATCATCCACATTCACAAGAGTCTCCATCCTATGATGTATTCTCGAATATACAAATGGTTGAAACCTGGGGGGGCGATGCTTGTTTGTACCGCACATTCGGACTGGGAGGAGATTGCTGAGTATTATGGAGTAGATATGGCTTGGAGTCACCCAGCTCCCGAAGCAAGCCTTGAGATGGTTGAGAATGCTGGATTTGAGATTATATTTGAAAGACTTGTACCAATTAACGACGAGATACCATATTGGATTCTAGCAAGGAAACCTCCAATCTAGACGAGACCTTTCCTTCTTAGAAAAAGAAGTAATGGCAGTGTTATGCATAGACTAGTAAGCATCACGACGAAGAATGCAAATTGCTCATGCTCAAGCGGTAAACCAATGTTCATCCCATAAATACTTGCGATGAGTGTTGGAACACTGACCAATAGAGAGATTGATGTGAGAGTCTTGATCACTCTGTTTAGATTATGATTTACTATGCTATCGTAAGCGTTCATTGCATTCTCAATGAGTTCTCTGTATATTGCACTTAGTTCAACTTGCTGTTGAAGGTCAACTTCTAGCTCTTCGAGACGATCAACATCAAGAATCATTCGACCAACTACGTGAAAACGCTTCAACCTTCGGAGCACTTTCATATTTGCTTTGAGTGCTGTTTCCATGAAGATAGCATCACGAGAGAGCTGGAAAAACCACTCAAGTTGTGAAGGATATATCTCACTCATTATGACATCTTCAGTCTTATTGATGGTCTCCTCAATCAGGTCCAGTGTATGTTCAAATGCGTGAATTATTACCTCAAGCCAGCGGTAAATAACCTCAGCCGCTGTAGTTCCTAATTGAATTTTCTTCCTGAGGCGTGTCTTGCGCAACGGAACTTCGTTGTTCTGAATAACAATGATATCACGACCATTTGTAAAGAGACCTACTGGATTGGTTGAATACTGTCTTTCTTCGATGCGTATATCTACAGGCACCCGGAAGACCATCATAGTGAACTTGTCTTCTATTTGTAATCGAGGTCGTTCATCAAGGTCTTGAACATCTTGCAGGTCTTCTAGATCAATCTCGAAAAACTGTGAGATCCTTGCCAAATCATCTGGTCGTATTCCTATAATTTCAATGAGCAGGGGTTCATCAGGGGCGTCTTCCAATGAGGCATACTTGATGCCACTCTCCAAAGCCATTACGGAGTAACTTCCTTTCTCTACTCTGTCGCTGCTCATATGATCCACCTCGGTTGGGAGGATGTTCTTCGTCCATTGATGATAGCCTGCCTGATAGCGGGATTTCTAATCGTCTCAATTGAGAGTGACGAATCTGCCTTTTAGGGTTTTGTAATAGAGTGAAAGTGTTTAGATGATGACACTCTCGACCTCAACATCTCTATCCTTTATGCTGAGTGTTTTCGATGGGATTTTCTTACCACCATAGAGTTCAGCTTCAGGTTCTCCACGATAAAGGGCATCAGCGATAC
>JBHLPA010000175.1:0-5701 GCA_048939935.1 Promethearchaeota archaeon
ATTTTCCTCTTGAGCGCCCAGTTTGCTCCTGCTACAGCTCTTGTTGCAGCTCTCTTTCTTGCTGTTGCGAGTAGTGTTGTCTATTGGAGACAAAACCCTCGTCCTATTATTCCAAAAGCAGGCCTTTTCCTTGCTTTAACTACTGCTCCAGGCTCAGTAATTGGAGTATTTCTACGGACAATGATTGAGAGTGACTATGCCCTGCGACTCATTTTCGGAATAGCATTGATGCCGGTAGCGATTAAGATGTTATTTGCTGTAAAACGAGAAAAGGGAGACATTGCCTCTGAACTTGAAAGTTACAGCATATCAGATTTAACAGACAAAAGACTAACAATCTCATTGTTTGGTGGGTTTATAGGAGGAATCTCTGCAGGGCTTCTTGGTATAGGTGGAGGTGCAGTAATAGTCCCAGTCCTCTCTGTTCTAATGGGATTACCAATGCATGCAGCAGTAGCCACAAGCATGTTTACTATGATGTTTACAGCCTCAGCTGGTACTGCAATGAACTACATTCAAGGATACATCAACCCTTACTACGCAATCGCACTAGGTGTGGGAATGGTCATTGGAGCTCAATTTGGTTCTAGACTCGCTTGCAAAGTAAATTCAGTTCAGTTGAAGAGAATCTTTGGACTTATACTAGTCTTCCCACTTGTGAAAATGATGAGGCTTGGTCAGATGTGGCTTGATCCCTCAGCTACTAGTGTTCTATTGTCAACGGTTGGAGATATCATAATCTGGCTGATTATTGTCCTCCCAATTGGTCTTTTCAGGTTGTACCAACTACGGAAACACCCAATGACACAAGCAGAGCAAATAGAACCTTGCGATCTCCCTACACCTGAATAAGTCGACACTTAATAGGGAGTCTGCATGTGTAGTGCTACTAGATGGTTCTAAAGGTGTTAAAGATGGCAAAGTACAATCTGGATGGAAAAGCTGTAATAATCACAGGAGCATCCGCTGGTCTCGGAGAGCAGTTTGCTCATGCTTTCGCGGAATCAGGTGCTGATGTTGTCTTGGGAGCTAGAAGAGAGAAGCTCCTCAAGAAGGTAGCAAACGACGTTTCCTCCAAGTATGGAGTGAAAGCAGTTCCTGTAAAGACGGATGTCTCCAAAGAGACAGATATCATCAACTTGGTTGATGTCACTGTCAAAGAGCTTGGAACTGTTGATGTATTGGTTAATAATGCAGGAATGTACATTGTCAAACCGTTGATTGAACAGACACTTAAAGACTGGAACAAAGTGATGGATGTCAACCTTACGTCTGCATTTCTTGCATCACGTGAAGTCGCGAAAGTAATGATACCTAAAAAATCAGGGTCAATCATTAACATATCTTCAACTTTCGGATTTGGAGGAACCGAGTTCACAGAGATAAGCTACTATGTCTCGAAAGGAGGCGTGGTCACTCTGACAAAGGCATTAGCGGTTGAGCTCGGGAAATATAATATTCGTGTGAATGCAATTGCGCCAGGTTTCTTTCCAACTGCTATGTCAATTGATGCTATGACAGACAAGAAGATCAGCGAAACAATGATTAAACCTCGTACTGCTCTACCGATGTTTGCGGAGAAAGAGTGGATACGTGGTGGCGCTTGTTTCCTTGCAAGTGATGATGCGAAGTACATCACAGGTCATACTCTTGCCATTGATGGCGGATGGCTTGCATATTAAAAAGCAAAATGATAAGGAGGGCAGGGAGAACCTGCCATCCCATCAATAAGATTGTGTTTAGTCATCCCAGTCTAAGGACTCAAAGTCCCGAATCTTTTTCCACTGAGCACCACCGCTTATTACAGCAATGATTAGAAGTGAAACCAGAAATACTGCGAAGTTCTGGTACTCGTTAAATTCACCAGCAAAGAACCAGAACCACAATGACAGAGATATGACCCAAACAAATGCAAGGCCTATTGACCACCAGTTCTCAGGGCCTTCACCCCTACGACGCGCCCAAGGTAACCATGTTCCAAGCATTATGGCCGCAAATACTGCAAATGAAAGTAGAAGTACCGCTACATTATGGTTAGCGGTTAGTCCATAAAGTGGATTTCCAGCAACAAACCACATCCAGAGAATGATGAACAAAAGCCAGAGTACAAATCCGGCTGTTGATCCCTTTACTCGAGAGCTTAGACCCGCTGTCTGACCTTCAATCTCAACTGTTATTCCTGAACCCCAGGGTGAAATCACAACTGCAAGCATTATCAGGAATGAAGCGAGGATAATGGCAATGTTCTGATATCCATTGATCGGATAAATAGCTGCGAAATCATTAGCGAAGGGAAGCCAAAGAACAAGGAAGGTTAACCAACCAATTCCTCCTAACGCACTGATGCGAGCACCTTTCTCTTCACCGGGACCATGAACCCAGACAATCACATTGACTGCTCCTATTATTAGCAGAGAAGCAAGCGCGATACCAATATTCTCGTATATTCCAAATCCAGTAGCAAAGAAGACAAACCAGAGTATTAGGAAAATTATCCAGATCACACCACTGATTACACTAGTTCGAGTTCTCCATCCCTCATCAAATGGAATGTACAATACTGCGTTAAATGCCATTGCTACCAACAGTGCTATGAAAACAACGGCAATATTCTGAAAAAGTCCATATCCACTAGCATAGAAGAATAACCAAATAATTAGGAATCCAAACCATGCAACCATGCTAACAATCGAGCCATAGTGTTGTAACCTAGACCTTCTGCGTCTACGTGCGCCTCTTCGTCGAGGTCTAACCTCTATTTCAATTTCAGCCTCCACATCCTCGACATCTTCTGGCATGTCATCAGGTGGTGGAGTTACATCTTCATCAATTGGTTTCATTATATCCAACCCGAATTAACGCCTTCGCTAAATCTAGAGTGCAACTCATGATGGCGTCAGCGTCGTGTCTTTCTACTTTTTACAACTCAAATCTGGTATATAAAGGAGTGTCACAACTTAGGGTCACAAGATGTTACTATCTGAAACCCGTTTTTATCCAGAAGTGTTATTGAGACCTTAGTAGGATTCTTCATTATGCCAAAACTATTGCCTACTTCGTATCCAAAACTTAGAGGGTTCCTCTCCAGTCATAGGTCCAAAGATGAGGTTGCATCAATTACTACAGAACCTGATCCGATTTATTTCGAGGACGGTAGAGATTCCCTCAAACTAAACTTCGATTTTATTGTACGAGGTCTTACTGAGAGAAATCTGCAATTAAAATTCATGAAAGCGGGTGTATACGATTCTGATGGCAATTTATTGACTTTCAGACATCTGAACCACAATGGTGTTGGCACTCCGGGGATACATACCATTGGGAGATACGAACTTGAAGGACGAGACACCCTTGATATATTCAATCCATTCTTCAGATTCCCCAACGAATACCCACTCGACCATCTTCGATACATGTTTACATTCTTTGATGTTGAATCCAAGGATGAATTTTATTATGGAAATATCATTGTGAAACCGATCCAGTTCAAACAAAAAGTAACACTAAGTCTACCTATGCGAGGAATCCTAACAGTCCTTGATGGTCATGACTTCTACTCACACCATCGCAGATTTGCGATGTCGATTGTGAGAGAATTCACAAGTAACAAATTTTATTCAAACTTCAGTCGGTATGCTCTCGATTTTACTGTAGTTGGATCAGATGGAAACACTCGTGAAATGCTTGAGGATGAGTACAGGAGGAACTACGACTTCCATTTCGACGATATAACGAAGTTCTATACTCATGGAGCACATGTGTTTGCTCCAGCTGGGGGTGAGATTGTGGACATTGTGAGTGGCCTTGAGGATTTGTATGAATCTAAATTTAATTTGGAATCTTCAGTCAAGAAAAACACAATTGAAGAAATAGCTGGAAATTATGTCGTCATCAAGCATAATGAACACGAATACAGCCATCTCTTTCATTTAATGAAGGATAGTGTGAAGGTAAAGATTGGTGATACAGTCAATAGCGGTGACTTCATCGCCAAGGTTGGATTTTCAGGAGCCTCAACAACATACTCTCACTTGCACTATCAGCTAATGAATGGTAAAGATTTCTTGAACGATAATCCCCTACCCTGCAAGTTCTCAAACGTAAGGTTGATGATAGGTTCAAAATCCATTGAATATGATACACTCCCAATCGATACAGGGGATTTTGTGACTGCAAATCGATAGGAATTTTAACTATCGTTAAATATATATTCAAGGAAATGTTTGATAAATTCAGGAGATAAAAGAATGTCAAACGACAAAAAGATGACATTGAAGGAATTTCATACTAAGATTGCGAAAGAAACCAACAATGGCATCTGGCCAACTCTAGATAATGATAATCCAACTAAGGAAGAGCTTGAAGAAGCAATGCATATGGCTCATACAGCAAGATATCACTGGAGTAAGGTCGGAACCAAGGTCAACTTGGTAAGAGCAGAATACATGCTTGCAAGAGTTTATGCACACATGAAAAGAAGTGAAGCTGCACTCTTCCATGCGAACAGAGGTTACGAGCTCGCTAAAGAAGCTGAGAAGACCGATGAGAATTGGAAAGATTGGGACATGCCATTCATCTATGAAGCACTCGCAAAAGCCCATGCAGCTGCTGGGAATAAAGACGAGTGTAAGAAGTGGATCAAAACTGCTCAAACAGCCATTGACGCTATTGCAGATGATCAAGACAAACAAATCTGTCAGGGTGAGCTTGACAAAGCCAAGTGCTGATTTCTTTCGTACACCGTAAGCTGCATAAGTTGGAATACCTCTCCTGCAGCCATGCGAGACTTTCCATTTGTCCAAACTAGTGTGTTTGTTGACGACCGTCAGGCTTTCGGTGGTAATCAGTTAGCTACCTATTGGGATTCAAAGACCAATGAGTCACTAACTCAGGAAGATATGCAGGGGATGGCTCTAGAGATGAATTTCTCAGAATCAACATTCATTAATGAGCCAACAACAAGGGGTTGTGTTTCTAAGGTAAGGATTTTCACACCCGCAGCTGAGATACCTTTTGCGGGACATCCAACTCTGGGTACTGCGTATGTCATTAAGTACAAAGGTCTGATAGATTCTGAGAAAAACTCTGCACTACTTCAGCTAGGAGTTGGACCTATTCGTGTTGATTTCTTGGACAATAATAATGTCCGAATGATACAACCCGAACCATCTTTTGAGGATCGGGTAAACAAAATCAAGAGCATTGCAGAAGCTGTTGGACTGAGTGAAGATGACATCAAACAGGATTCACCTGTCCAGATCGTTTCTACTGGTTTCCCATTTCTGATAGTTCCAATCAAGTCCATTGCTGCTGTGAAGAGAGCAGCTCCTGTTACATCACGTTTCCAATCAGATCTAAGAGATTTACCCACACAACAGGTCTTGATATTCTCAACCGAAACCACTTTTCCTGATTCTCATGTTCATGTCAGGATGTTTGCACCTGAGGTTGGAGTTGTAGAAGATCCTGCAACTGGAAGTGCAGCAGGACCATTAGGAGCATACCTAGAGAAGTACAATGTTCTAAAGAATCATCAACTTGGAGAATCCATTAATATTGAGCAAGGATATGAAATTGAAAGACCGAGTAAGCTGGTTGTGCGTGTACCACATGAGAGCATGTCTGAGCGATAAACAGGTTCAAACACACCTCTCACAATCGGACCCAGAATAGGTCCTAGAAAGTCTTCTAACTCCTGCCA
>JBHLPA010000176.1:0-5629 GCA_048939935.1 Promethearchaeota archaeon
TCACATGGAACTAATAGAGCTACCCAATCGTGGTGTTGTTCAAAGTTATACAACCCTCCACATGCCTCCAGAGGGATTTGAAGCACCTCTGTCCTTGGCTCTTGTGGAACTTGAACATAGCGCCTTGATTTTGTGTGTCGCCAGTGACCAATCAATATCTCCTCTGAAAATTGGAGATCCAGTTGAGATAGAGCTTGATTCTGAGGGTAAATTCCACTACCGACCTGTGATTTAATATAGACTGCAGACGAAGCTAGTGATTTAAGCAGGTAATCTTCTATCCTGCACAGGGTTCAGCAATGGTTGACTATCTTTCTAATGCACTATGGACTGATGATGAAATAGCCTTTCGAAAGGAGCTGCAAGAGTTTTGCGCAAAAGAGATTGCACCTATCGCAGATGAGATTGACAAAGGTCCCTATCCAAGAGAACTACTCCGCAAAATTGGCAAGGCTGGATATATGGGTGTACATCATGACAAATCTGTCGGTGGAACTGAAAGGGGTCTCTCCTACGAAATTATTGTTGCAGAGGAGATTTCTGCTGTTAATGGTGGCCTTGATATGGCTAGAATGGGCTCTACCACTCTCTATGGAATGCCTATTGCCCGATTTGGGACGGATGAACAAAAGAAGAAGTACTTAGAACCAGTTGTAGCAGGGGACAAGATTGGCTGTATTGGAATAACTGAGCCTGATGTGGGAAGCGACACAGCAGGAATGAAGACCCAGGCCGTCAAAGATGGAGATGACTGGGTTCTAAATGGTGAGAAGAGATTCATTACTAATGGTAGTCAAGCTGACTTCATGTGTGCATTTGCAATAACAGACCCTGATGTCAAATCGAAGGTTGGAATGTCAGCTTTCATTGTTGATACAAAGACAGATGGATTCAGTGTCGTCCAAGACCATGATCTTTTGGGCATGAAATCAGCACGAGTGTCTTGGTTGAAACTCGAGGATGTTCGTGTGCCCGGTGACATGCTTCTTGGAAAAACCGGTGAAGGATTTCATATACTGATGGATGAACTAGACTCAGAGAGAACTGCAATTGCAGGTGAGGCTATTGGTTATGGTAGGACTCCTTATGAGATTGCGGTCAAGTATGCGACTGAACGCCATCAGTTTGGTCGTCCCATCAAGGCCTTTGAGGGTGTTAGTTTCAAGATTGCTGACATGGCTATGAAACTCGAGGCTGGTCGCGCACTAACTCTGACAGCGGCACGAATGTATGATCGTGGTGAGAATATTACCAAACAAGCCTCAATTGCCAAGCTGTACACAACTGAAGCAGCCATCCAAATCACCAATGACGCACTTCAGATATTGGGCGGAATGGGTTACACAACTGATTATCCTGTTGAAAGATTTCTTAGAGATGCTCGATTGATGACGATTGGTGGTGGGACTGCTGAGATTCTACGCTTTTTGATTCAACGCGAGGTCTTCAAAGAATTTTTCCCACGATAAAATAAAAATAGAATTGAACATGAAACTACCCTACTCCTTCTGGTATTGTCCAACCTCATTTCTTGTTTTTCTTGAACCAAGAAACTGCTCCACCAGCTTTTAGGATTTCCAACAATCTCTCAGGTAGTTGTTCCCCGTGGATGACATCACCATTTTCTTTAATCGCGAGAGTGCCCTCAAAAAGATTGATGGTGACTGTATCTCCATCTTTAACCAGTTTGGAAATGTTCGGAATGATAAGCAGTGGCAGTCCTATATTGAAGGCATTTCTGTAGAAGATTCTCGCAAACGATTCAGCGACAACGCAACTGATGCCGCAATAGATCAGAACCTTGGGTGCCTCTTCTCGTGACGACCCACTACCGAAATTACTACCAGCAACTACAATGTCATTCTTCTTTACTTTTGATGAAAACACTGGTCTTGGAACCTCAAATGTGTGTTTTGCCATCTCTTTGTAGTCTAGGAGTGTCAGATACTGACCCTGAATAATTTGATCAGTGTTGATGTTGTTTCCAAAGACCCATGCACGACCTGTAATGTTACGTAACATCTTACTTCACACGCTCCTTGGGTCCGTAATGACACCTTTCAAGGCGCTTGCAGCTACTGTTGCTGGTGATGCGAGATAAATTCTGGAATCTTGGTGTCCCATCCTCCCTCTGAAATTTCGGTTCGAGCTTGATATACAGACCTCACCGGCTCCCAATACTCCGAGGTGACCTCCAACACAAGCCCCACATGTTGAGTTGGTCACTATTCCTCCTGCATCCATGAGAATCTTGATGATTCCTCTTTCTAGTGCCTCCATGTATGTCGCCTTACTTGCTGGTGTTATAATGAGTCTGACACCATCATGAACCCTCTTTCCCTTGAGGATTTCGGCTGCCACAATCAGATCGCCAATTCGTCCGTTTGTACACGAACCGATGAATGCTTGATCAATTGGTACTCCTGCGACTTCATTAACAGGTTTGCCATTCGTAGGAAGATCCGGAGGAGCAACAGTCGGGTCAAGAGGTTCTTGATCAAGGTCAAAATGGAGTAATTCAACATACTCTGCATCATCATCGCTTCTGACCTCTTTCCATTTCTTCTTTGGAGCATGGTCCTCCATCCAGAATCTGACATTCTGGTTAAGAGGCATCGGAGCGCACTTAGCTCCGGATTCAACTGTCATATTGCATATTGTCATTCGGTCGCCAACACTCATTGCATCGATTGTTGACCCATGAAACTCCATAGACTGATAGTTAGCACCATCTGGACCAAGTTCATTGATGATATTCAATATCAAATCCTTACTCATCACACGATCCGGCAATTCACCTGTGACTTTAATCCGGAGTGTTTCAGGAACTCTAAACCAACACTCTCCTGTGGCAAGAATCAGTGCGGAATCCGTTGCTGCAAGCCCTGTCGAGAATGCATTAAATGCACCATAGGTAGTTGAGTGAGAATCGCTCCCAATAATAAGCGCTCCAGGAACGACAAGCCCCATCTCTGGTAAGATCTGATGGGAAATCCCACAGTCTACATCACAGAAATTAGTGATTCCTTGTTCCTTCACGAAATTTCGGTTTCTCCTATGAATCTCTGCACTATTGATATCAGAAGCTGGTGCCCAGTGATCGTTAACAACCAAGACTCTGTTTGGATTCCAAACTTTCTTGAACCCCATTTCATCTAGAATTGGGAGAATTCTAGAACCAAGAACCTCATGGACCATCAGGAGATCAACACGAGCCTGTACAATCTCTCCTGCACTAGCTTTTCCATCATTTGTGTGGCTTGCGAGTATCTTCTCTGCTATTGTCTGCCCCATTGGTTTACCCCTGCAATTTTCTGATAATCTCCGATGTGACCTCATTAGTGGTCGAGGGTTTTACATTTGCCCAAGCTCCCCTGCAAAGATCTCGAGTCCTGATTTTCCCTTCTTGAAGAACTGCTTCAATGGCACCTCTTATCTTTTTGGCAAACTCTATAGGTGCCGAGTCATCAAATTTCTTTCCGAGCCATTCCATCATCATCGCTGTTGAAAACAATGCTGCCATTGGATTTGCTTGACCTGAACCTGCAATGTCTGGTGCCGATCCATGAACTGGTTCGAAAACAGCATTGTCATTACCAATATTGGCAGATGGAATCATCCCCAGACCGCCTACTAGGCCACCTGCAAGATCACTGATTATATCTCCAAAGGCATTTGGAGCTACAACAACATCATAATACTCTGGTTTCGTCACTGCAAATAGAGTCCATGCATCAACGTATGCATAATCTCTTGTGATTCCCTTGTACTTTTCTGCCACTCTGTCAAATGTTTCTCTAAATAGCTGACATCCCGCAAGTATGTTGCTTTTGTCAACACATGTCACACGGTTTACTTTGTCAACCGGAGCTCCGGTTCTCTCCTGTGCCAGTTCGAAAGCGAATTTAGAAATTCTCTCGGAACTTTCTGCAGTAATCATTCTCAAATCATATGCAAAATCCCTACCTGATTTTGAAGATCTTCCCCGGGCAGGGAAGTAGAGTCCCTCTGTATTCTCGCGCACAATGACCATATCTATATCATTTGGCTTTTTACCAGCGAGGGGCGTTGGAACCCCCTCATACAATTTCACTGGTCGAACATTGGCGTACAGGTCAAGTTCTTGTCGTAGACCGATAACGACACTGTACCCTGCAAGATTTCCATCTTCTCGTCGGACTGTTTGTCCATCTGGATCCTTTGCACCAATACCACCGAGGAGGATTGCATCTGCTTCTTTCTTTGTGAATCTTTCAGCTTCTTTAGACCATTCTTCTCCTGTCTTAAGGTAATATTCTCCTCCACAAACAAACTCGTGAAATTCCAAATCAACCTCGCTTGAAGAACCTAAGACTTCAACCATAACACGTTTGACCTCGGGAATGACCTCTCTCCCGATACCATCACCGGGCAAAACTGCAATCTTGTACATGCGAGTCACACCATGTCACCTAATAACTCCCTAACCAACCCAGGTCTTTTCCATTATCATCAATCAAATTAACTCTTGTTTCTAGCCTTTCGCCATCAAGGTAATGAATTTTGCATCGGATGGTGAATTGGCGATTACATTTCGTACATTCAACGAGCCAATCCTCCTCAATTTCGATGTTACCTTCGGCTGGCACCTTTTGGTCTTTAGGTGGTTCTATTAGTTTGATCTCTTGTCCATCACAATCGTATGTACATTCTTTCAGGATAAGGGGCTCCATACCTCTTCTTCCAAGAGCAACGTATACCTGATCTGGTAATTCATCCAACGAACGGTCTTCTGTCAAATACACCACCTTACTCGAAATCTACACCAGTACGGATAAATGAGATGGTTGCATTGAAAACAACATGCGACTAGTGACATATGCAAGGATGGGAGTCCCCTCTATCGGTGTCGAACTGGAAACAGGCATCTTGGACATCCCTGATGCTGCTTCACTCTTTGGACGTAAGTATCATGTGAGAGGTCATAGTTTTCCCACCACAATGATGGACTTACTACAGTGGGAATCAGGCATTGATGTTGTTCGTCAAATCATTCAGAGGTATCTTAAAACTCCCAAAAGCGAACGACTTATGACCCGACCTCTGAATTCGATTACTCTTGAAGCACCAATTTCCCGTCCGGGTAAGATCGTCGCTTTGGGCAAGAACTACTTAGACCATGTTGAGGAAACTAAATCTGAGGTTCCTCAATTTCCTGTCATATTTGCAAAGTTCCCCTCCAGTGTAATTGGTCCAGATGATACTATTCATATCCCTGAACTTTCCTCTAAAATTGATTGGGAGGTGGAGCTGGGGATTGTAATTGGTAGATATTGCAAAGATGTGAACGAGAAGAAGGCATTGGACTATGTTGCAGGATATACCATCATCAATGATGTTTCTGCACGAGACCTTCAAATGGGTGATGATCAATGGGTCCGTGGTAAGTCTCTAGATGGTTTCTGTCCAATGGGCCCCTGTATCGTTACAAAGGATGAACTTGGTGATGCGTCAAAACTTAAGATGTACACCAAAGTGAATGGTGTAATCAAGCAGGAGTCGTCAACATCTAATTTGATATTCAATGTTCCCAGTATTGTTTCATACCTCTCGCAATCATTTACATTAGAGCCTGGTGATGTGATTGCCA
>JBHLPA010000177.1:0-5598 GCA_048939935.1 Promethearchaeota archaeon
TTAATATACATAAAAAACGCGGAGCAGATTTGCCACATAAAGCGTAAGAGTTCCTACTATTGTTTCTCAAGATTACGTTTATACCATAGGTACCTGTAGCTCTCTTGAAACCCACATTTTTCATAGAGACGAATCGCAGGTCGATTTGTACTAAAAACAACAAGTTCTGATGAAGTATGTCCCTTTATGTACGCACGGTTAAGGAGTTCGTACAACAGAGCTTGACCATATCTGTGCTTCCTATATTCATGCAAAATACCCATCCCACTAATTTTGAAGGTTTTTTCACTAGTTTCTGATGATATTGAGTAACCAAAACCATACCCCACAGGTTTCCCAGACACTACGCAGAGAACAACCAAATTATTGTCGAAGTTGCTGTGTTCCGTCAAGGATTTTAACGTATCAACATCTACCATTTCATAATGTGGATAATCTCTGAAAATAGAATTTTGAATGTCAGCCCAAACTTGTAGTTCCTTCTTGATATTGAGTCCACGAATGGTCAACCCCCAAGGAAGTGATGGAGTTGAAACAGGTATCTTATGTTCAATTCGCATCTTAATCCATGAATAATCATGGAGAAATCTGTGTTTTCGTGCAAAAGGTATGACATATGGCCTAAAACTTGGGAGCCTACAAACAAACTTTGATGACCCTCGTGCAAGGCCAAGCTCAGTCAGATAATGAAGAACTCTTGAACCAATACCTTGTCGTCTGTATTCAGGGTGAACCTGGATTATCAACCTTGATGATAGATCATTATTATTAGTTATTATTCCAGAAGCCACCATTTTTCCACTGCAGTTCCGTACTAGAATAGTATCATGTTCAAGGTCAATTTTGGATATCAAGAAGGAGGATTGAAAATAGTCCTTTGTGAGTTTGACATGATTAGGATTATCAAACGAGTCAACAACATTAAACAAATCTGCATATTCATCAAACATAGACTCGTTTCCTGCTTCTAGTATGTACCCTTCAGACTCATACATGGTTTCATCCAACCATATGAACTCCCTCTGAAGTGCGATACATGTGAGAACACCAGATTCGTCGTTTCCTGAGCTGTTTATGATGAAGAATAGCTGATCCCAAGTCTGTTATTTGGACCTGTTTCTTTCGAGCAACACGATTTCTTCTGATATACCCGGCTTGCTCTAAATCTCGAAGGTGTCTTGATACACCAGAAGGTCTTATTCCAGTATTTTGTGAGATTTCTTTCTGCGATATTGGAGTACTAAGACGCTCTAGATAATCAAGAATCTCATGCTTCTTAAGACTAAGATTGACCAACTCTGATGGCCAAACCTCAGTAATGTCAATTAACTCTGTTCCTGTTGCACAAATGACTGAGGCCTTTGTGATTGCTGCAGCAACACAAGCAGCTAATGTCAGTATACAATGCTCGGATGTTATACTAAATTCAATCTGACATTCATCGAACTCTTTTTGGTTAAGAGCGACCAAAATGGATGAGAGGGTAGTGCTGAAATCATTGGGCACGACAATAACTGGTTTAATAGGGATTCCATGGTTGGAGAATCGCGTAATGAGTTCGTCAGCAATTTCGTGTGTTTCATAGGGATAGACTATGATTAGTTCATCAATGCTACGTCTTATAGCAAGGTGCTCTATCGTTTCTTGTTTCCCAAGTATAGCAACATGGATTTTTGGTTTTGTCATTATATTCGACTCCAAGCAAATATCATGATGCCGTCAGTTTCAAGGCATCCATGTTTGTTTTGGCCAATTCAGCAGTTGATTGTTAAAGTGATTTCGAGCATTAGGGGTGGGGTCTGTGTGTTGCAGACCCCTGGGGACTCCCCCCAGCCTAAGTGGAATGCCGTTGTGTGGGCTTTCTGTCTTCTAGGTGGTCCCTAGTCCCCGGTTATGCCATGTATTTGTAGAATATAAGTAATGGATTCCACTCTGAAAGTCCAATATATTGAACAGAAACGATGATTTGCTTCATGGAAATCGTAAATAGTGGTAACATCTATTGACTAAAATCGGGATTTCGAAAAATCATGTTACTATTTTCTGATGCCTCGAGAGCTAGAAGTGTCAACAGTAATATTCTCACTCTCTTCTACGAGCTTGTCTAGCCAAATCTCTGACTCGTCTTTTTGAGCTTGCCATCCCTGACATTCCACGTCCCATAGAGTATCAGGAAACTCCCAATGCCCCCAAGTTCCACTGCTAAGAGGTGATACAGTAACAGGCCACTTTAAGGCACGAAGAGTGTCCATTAGATGGGTAGACCCACCGGCAGGAAGATCAGTCATCATCAACAAATTCCGATTCTCTTCATAACGCAGATATGCGCGCGGCAGTTCTCTTGACCATGTATCAAGAATATCAGCAGTTCTTCTATCAGTAGCTCTGATTGCCACTCTTTCAACCAGTCCAATATTCTGAATATGCCACGTTTTGCGGATTAAGCCTTCAGCTCTGAGCTTCTTCATGCGATTTGAGAGTTTGGTCTGTCCGATTGATAGCTCCTTTCTTAGTGATCGAATAGATGTGATCCTATTGTGAATTAATGCAAGTATCCTAATATCAAGAGAATCAAGGTAAGCATCAGTTGTCTTAGCAGGTAAATCAATCCTCTCAACAATCTCATAGAGTGATTCATTAGTTATTCTATGACCCCAGCCCCTCATAGCAATCCAAGGTATGTCCCATCTACGTTTAGCTGAATTGTAATGGTAGAATGAATTGGATATACCTACTGAGTAGGTTTCAGCCACATCAACTGCTATTCCATTACTATTGAGTATTGAGGTCATTCTATCTAGAGTACGGACATTTGATTTGTTATCAGGAACAGCTAATCGAGCA
Organism: Promethearchaeota archaeon; assembly: GCA_048939935.1. GTDB lineage: Archaea > Asgardarchaeota > Thorarchaeia > Thorarchaeales > Thorarchaeaceae > SMTZ1-45. The sequence goes on from JBHLPA010000177.1 coordinate 2,845, forward strand.
ATTACTTGCCAAGGCCCATTGAGAATAAAACGAACATCAAACAAGAAAGGACATTTTGTGAGTAGTGTTGATGGGTCACTCCATGAAGGTCCGGCTAATAGAACATAGAAAGTACGAATTCCAATTCTGGAGAAGGGAGCTGATGTGTAGTGCATTAGAACATATTTCCTCTTGAGCTGATTGATTCGCGTACACACCCAAGACTCACTCAATCCTGTTGTCTTTGCAACTTTACGGTATGTCGTTGTCGGATCTTTATACAATGCATCGACAATCTTGATATCTGTGTGAGTGAGCTCCACAACGACGTTTCGGGTTCTTAGATTGATATATTCGACATATTCTTCATAATTCAATGATTTGCCATATCGAGCCAGTGACACAAATTCATGCACCAAGGAGTCCAATTCTTCAGGACCACTAAGAGAGATAATCCAATTCATTGATTTGAAAGAAGTATGAACTAAGTCAACCCGAATCTTTTGGGTTGGAATTTTCTTCCATTCCTTCACCCATTTAATCCTCTCGGACTTTTTCAGTATCTGCCGGGCAAATTCTGAAGATAGGTCCCTCTTAGTTTCATGGCACAGCTCAGAAGGAAGAGCGTTGTAAAGACATTCTCGATACACAACCCCTGCAAGAGGAATTTGCTCCATTAAGGTATCAGGATGAAGATGAAATTCATTTGTTGATTGATTATAGAATCCACCTATTCGCTTGACATCAACTGACTCGATGATCTCGACTGATTCGGAAATAGGAGGTGCTTCGAGTCCGAATCGTTGGGCTATCAGTGTGGAGCAATCACACCACAACGATACGACTTGAGATTTTTCAAATGTCATTGGGATTCCTGATTGAAATTCAGACTTATGAGCTTCTCGTATATCCAATTTCTAGTTTTCATATCAGAGTTGCATTCTAGGAAGCAAGTTTCACCGCAGTTAACCAATTCTCTCGTTTTACTTTGAGAAGACAACTGTCATAATTTGACTGATAAAAATGACTGATCCTGATGATAAAATACCTCCAGAACCATGGTCGCAATGATTGCTTAATATCAGAGCAACTATGTTTCTGGGGAAGATATCAAAAATGATTACAAATATCGAGAGATTGATTGGTGTGTAGCATTAGCTGACATGCTTTTTGTTTCTTTGAAGTTGGAAACAGCTGGTTCCTTCATGTTTTCACTCAGACATCCCAGACCACAATCCATATTAGTTAGGACCCGAACTAGTTAATTAGGAACCGAACCAGTTGGAGGTTACCAGCATTGGACAATCAAGATATCAGAGATCTGTGTTTGAACCTTCTTGATACCGGGTGGCCGGCATATGTGACTACAATTGATGAGAAGGGATTCCCACAGACAAGAGCGATGTTTAATCTTCGGAATAAGGAACGATACCCGAAGTTGGTCCCGCTTTTTTCCAAACATCATGATGACTTCATGATGCTATTTTCTACCAATACCTCATCCACTAAAGTGAAAGAGATCCAAGTGAAACCTGCAGCCTCTGTCTACTTCTGCAAACCTGAAGTTACGCAGGGAGTGATGTTTGGTGGCGAATTCAAGATCGTTGAAGATTCAGACTTGAAAAGAGAGATGTGGCATGATGGTTGGGAGAGATATTATCCAACAGGATACGATGATCCTGACCATACTGTTCTCAGACTGATACCAACAGTTGCCAAAGGCTGGACAGGGAGTAGGACTTTTAGACTGGAAATAGGTGATATGAAATGATGTCCCAGAGACAGGGCGGTTTTCTAGTAACAAAGATACATCATCTTGGCAGACGGGTTTTTTCACAACTTATCAAGGAACGCGGTCTCGATATTGGACCAGGGCAAGGAAGGATCCTGTTTGCTCTCCTGCAACAGGATGGTGTACCAATCAATGATCTGATCAAAAAGACGCTACTTCGAAAGTCCACACTCAGTGAGCTGCTAGACAACCTTGAGAATGCAGGATTGGTAAAAAGAGTGCAATCCGAAGAAGATCGTCGAAAAGTCCTGATTGAGCTGACCAAGAAGACAAAGCAGATGCTCAATGTCTATATTGAGGTTTCAGTGGAGATGACAAAAATATTCTACAAAGGATTTCAACCTGAAGAGATAGATCAGTTTGAGTCCTTCCTTCAGAGAGTGTTAGATAATCTGGTTCAGCTGGAGGAACACTAGTCGAACCAGTACTTTAGGAGGCAGTCTGTATGGACAGCAAGGTCATCCTCTTAGGGACTGGAAATCCAAACCCAGACATTGATAGATTCGGACCTTCAATCGCAATAAAAGTCGATGACTCAGTGTACATCATCGATTTTGGTACAGGTGTAGTAAGAAGGGCTGTAGAAGCAGGTATCAATGTGGTTAAATTAACACGAGCATTTCTCACACATCTTCACTCAGACCACACAATCGGGTATCCAGATCTTATCTTCACTCCAGGAGTTGGTGGAAGGTCTGACCCTCTTCAAGTCTATGGTCCAAAGGGTCTTGATGACATGACCAAACATATCATGGCTGCTTTTGAGGTTGATATGAAGGAACGTATACAGGGATTGGAACCTGCTACGAGAAAGGCGTACATCGTAGATGTTCATGAGATTTCTGCTGGAATGGTGTACCAAGATGCACTCATTGAAGTGGAGGCATTCAATGTAAGTCATGGCTCACTAGAGGCATATGGATACAAGTTTGTCACACCGGATAGAACCATAGTGGTTTCAGGTGATACAAGCCCTTCTCAGA
>JBHLPA010000178.1:0-5594 GCA_048939935.1 Promethearchaeota archaeon
TGCTTCGAACTACACAAGATCCTGGGTCACGCTCATGGTACATGCTTGTCGGACCAGGAGTAGCACTTCACGAGTCGTCTCATGCATTGGGTTGTGTCTTTACAAGAACAAAAATTGTTGAATTCAAACCTATCAATGTTGAGAGAAAAGGCGACGAAGTGGTATTAGGTTATGTGAAATATCTCAAACCACAAAGCAGGTTCAAAAACGCAATCATCAATCTTGCACCTGTTGCAGTTTCACTAGTCCTGTTGATCTTGTTTGCGTTTGGTGCGACATATCTGGTACCAGATAGACCAGGACTGGGAACAAATGCATTGAACCTACTGGGAGACCTTATCAATCTGAAGTCGAATCCTGCCTTGCTTGCAGATTGGATATATCCGATAGCAGCAATCGGGAGTTTTGTTTACTCTTTTCTCTACACATTCGCTCAGCTGACTGTGATTAACCCTGTATTTTGGATTGTAGCATTCCTAGCTATGACGATAATGTTTTCAAATGCACCTTCTAGTGTCGATATCGAGAATGCATCAGCAGGACTGAAGGTGATAATTGCATTTGATATCATCTGGTTGATTATTGCTTATTTTTTGCCGCAAGCGGGTTGGTTACTATACGGTCTATTTGAAACCCTTGCAGTTTTGTTCTCTCTCGCAATTGCTTTTGCAGCTGTTGGATACGGATTCTTCATCCTAGTAGCAGCTATGTCAAAATTGAAGTCACCATACCAAATTCTGCCATTTCTAGGATGCCTTCTGACTGGACTTGGATTCTATCTGATGGGACCTTCTTTTGAAGCAGTTGTGTCCTTAGCAATGCAGACTATCATCGCAATTGGAGTATTTGTTGTGATTGCAATTCTACTTCTTATGATTAAATCAATGAGAAAGTGAATGTAATACCCAATGTAATATTCAAACACGAGTTTCTCCTCTCAGGGTCTGAAAATGGCTAAGATAGACCTGATTAGAAGACCTAGTCTTATCACGCCGAAACATCTCTTACGGTACGTCTTTTTCACTGAAATGCAGGTTGAACAAGCCTCGAAAATTCTGAATATAATAATGAAGAATGATGGTGTCGTCAAAGATACAGATTGGCAGACCTTTGTACTCTCTAGTAGAGGTCTCTATGTTAAGGTCATGCGGAAGCTTCGTGATGTTGGGCTTGTTAAGAAGAAAATGGGTGAATTTAGACTAAATGAAGAGTTTTCAAATGCGTTGTCTAAACTTGCAGACTATTGGTCGCAAATTGTAAATTCATTTGAAGAGGGTGACAGGACCATAAAGTTTTGATTTTCTATGAACCTATTTATCTAGTTTCACTTCGCCCTCTTTGATGTCTATCTTCTTTAGTGTTGATTTTACAGTTTCACCTGAAATCTCGAGGGCTCCTAGTTTCTCAAGATCTCTCGCCCACTTGGCAACCTGACCTTTAGGAACGCCTAGTGATTTTCCAAGTTCTGTGAATGTTATAGATCCAACCTCATCGACCAGAAGCAATACTTTGGTATTGCCTTCCATACCTAGAACCTTAATGTATCTCTGAGTTCGTTCATCCGCAAGATCTCTTCGTTGTAGAGCCATGTCTCGCTCCACTTCCATGAGTTGTGCTGCTTTCTCGAATCCTTCTTTTTGCATCTCTGAAATCTTAAGCTCCTCACCTGCTTGCTTAAGGTCTCGTTCGAGAGTGTGAATCTTCTCATCCATTTCCTTTACTTCAGCAAATCGATCCTGCATGCTCTCAATCTCAGCAAGTCGCTCTGCTGCTTCTTTCTCAGCTGCTGCCTTGTCTGCCTTGAGATCTTCTATCTGGGTTTCCATTTGTTTGATGGTTGCGGTGGTTGTTCCTTCGTCTTTCCGTCTATCTTCCAACGTTGTTTCAAGTAGTTCCACCTTAGATTTGAGTGCTTCAATTTCAGCCTCATGCTTCTCAGTCTGAGGTTTCGCTAATGCGGCTTCTTCCTTGTAGACATCAATTTGACTCTTAGCCTCACTGAGCTCAAGTTTTGTTTCCTCAACTTCTTTTCTGGCATCCTCAATATTTTGAGTTCTCTTTTCTATAAGAGCGTCCTTAAGGAGTAAGTCATCCTTTAGATCCTTCACCTCTTCTTCAAGCGAGGTAATTCGACGTTCGTATTCTCCCCTTTGGACACCCATTGCCATACCAGTGTCCACTTGGGACTGCAATCTTTTAATCTCCAATTCTAATTTCGTGACCTCAGATTGTTTCTCAGCTAGTTCAGTTCGTTGAGCTGCTGTTTCTTCTTCTAGACTTGTCATGAAAGATCGAACAATATCTTGTTGTTCCACTATTGTTCTTCGGAGATCAACCTCCGATTCTCGAACTCGAAGCGCAAACTCCTTGAATCGTTCCTGGGTCTGCTCTACAATCTTGTCAACTAGATCTTTCTCGAGTGCTGAAAATTCAGAGTCAACAATGTCAACGAACATCGATTCAATGAATTGTTTGTAGAATTTCATTCGTAGACGTTCAACCATCTCTTCTGAAATTCGAGTCTTAAGTTCTACAACATTTCCCCTGAAAGTCAATAGTTGAGCCGCAAAAACACCAACAACACCACGTTGCAAAGACGAGATATCGGCCCTTAATGTTTCAAGTTTCTTTAGGAGTGCATCAAAACCAGCAACAGCATCCTCATCACCTGTTAATTCGCGAGGAGCTGAAGTTTCTAGGTTATCAACAAAGTCCAGGGCAAGAGCGGCAGCTGAAATCAAATCTTCACCTTTTTCAACTGGCATTACAGTTTCACCAGTTTCATCCACACCTTCAGCCAATTTCCTTAGTTCTTCATCTGAAAGAGCAGCTCCCTTGAGAGCCTTATCTAGTGCAGATTTCTCCTTATCGGTGAGTTTTTTCCCGGACATTGTGGTGTTCCCCTGCAACCTAGGTAGTTGTGTACAACGCTTCGCTCTGTATAAGGTTTGCGAGAAATTATGCCAGATTGTACACATTCTCACCTATGATTGTATCCTTGATGTATTATTTGCTGATGAATATTAAAAATGAGTAATGTCCCAGACGACTCATAGATTGAGGGTCTGTTTGTCTGTCGAGGTCTGTAACTGAACCATCTTCAAGAACTATATCTTTTCCTTCAAGAAACTCAAAGCCAATTGTTTCAAGGACTTGTATGTTATCAACTACATATACTGAACAGGGCATTGTAACAACAAGAAGAGCCCCTTTTTTGAGCGATTGATGTACCTTGTGAAGTCCAAGAACAGCATCGCTATACTCTTTATAGTACTCATGAAGGTATCCGACCATGTCATTGTTCAAAACACCAAGGTCGAAAGTCCCAAGTGGGATGAATTTCTTTGTTTTCAGATGATAATCAAGTGAAGTCATAACCTTATCATTACTCTCAAGATAATCAATCATATCGGGTCTAAGTCTAGCATCTTCATCCATGGTTTCTAACCTTGCTTGTACCACTCTTGCATTCTTGAGTGCATTTGATTCCTCAAGTGTTCCTAGTAGACTATCAAGCCTCAGTGCATGAATATCGATACAGTAGACTATTGTTCGTCTGGGCACTGATTGACTCATTTTGGGTAAGAGGTCTAAGAAGAATGAGGGGGTCCGATCATATTCTCCTGAAGCGAGGTCTGCAACCAAGAACTCTGCATTTTGGGATGCAGCAGTTACATAGTCCATGAAAACTTGACTCTTTCCAATCCATGCAAGAGGATAGATATTGTATATGTTATCCATCAGCAGGCTCTCCTCCTTTCAATTCAAGCTACTAAGTAGTAAGAGTCATGAAAAAAAGAAGGGAAGTAAGGGTCAAGCCCTTACTTTATTCTTCTACCTTTTACGGAAGATCACTGCTGCCACAATGATTCCGAGTACTACACCCGCAATACCGATGACGCTAACAGTCAGGAGGTCAAAACCGCCTCCTGGTCCTGCTGTTCCTGTTGGTGTGGTGGTTCCAGTAGGCGTCGTCGTTTGGACTGGTGCAAATCCACCGGGGACATATGGCTCACCATTCCATACAGATGCAACTGGTGGTGCAACTGTATTCCGGTCGAGAGTCTCGACCAGCTGAGCGATGATCAAATTCTCCGTTTCAGACCCTGGACGTGTATCATTCACAGCTTTTGCGATATACATTTCAGCAAGGCCCTGATGATCATCTGGTCTCAGGTATGTTGTTCCCTTCGGACAATCTATTGTGATACCACCTTCCAGATAATTGATCATTGCATCGGTGTCCAAATCTGCAACAGCATTTGTCACATCCACCAAGAACTGAGCCGTAGCGAAAGCACTTGCAGTGAACAGCTCAGGCGCTCGAAATGAGTAGTATGGAAGATCGGGGTAGATATTCCTAGTCACATGCTGAGCAACCATCCAGTCATTTACAGCATTGTTTGGCAATTCATAGCCATACAGACAGAGTCCAGTCGAATTGACATAAGTAGCTGGAGGTGTTAGACTTGCTTCAATGGTGGTCATTGAAAGAATGTCAATGCATGCTCCTGCAATTTCCATATAAGATGCAAGACCTTGATCTGTTATATCATTATATAGATAAGAAAAGTCAAGGGCCCATATGATGAACAGGTACTCAATATCGTTTGCTGCGTCAGCAGCTTTCAGAGCGTCAATCTCTTGAGTGAAATCTGTATCAAAGAGATTTGCATAAACAGAGCTGAGTACGACTCCACCTTTCTCCTCGATCACAGCTGACATTGATGCAACACCATCATACCCAAAGGAATAGTCTGCAGCAAGGAAAGCAAACTTGGTATAATTGAGATAATCCATAGCGTATGTGACACCTGCATAGGCGTCATGCCAGTTGTTTCTGGCGATACGGAATATGTATGGATTGAAACCGGTTTCGGTTATTGATGAAGCAGCAGCTGGGGTTATGAAATACACTTTCTCATAATCCTCTGCAATAGGTGCAATTGCTGCGGCAACCGCACTGGAAGTTCCTCCAACGAGAATGTCAATACCATCTGTTTCAATGGCTTGAGTTGCTCTGGTTGCTGCTTCGGTCACATCACCTTTCGTATCATAATAATGAAGCTCATATGGCCGACCAGCCTCAGTTTTGTTCTCATTGTCATACCCCATCATCGTTGTTGCGTATATCATCCCCAACTCGAAACCCTGTTTTGTCCAAGGTGCATAGGTTATCAGACCTGCAGTGTCAGGAGTGAAAATTCCGATCTTAATAGGATCTGTAGTCTGAGCGACAGCAGGTTTGACCATGAAAACAGGTGCGAAAATGGAAACTAATAGTAACACCGAAAGAGATAGGGATATAGTTCGTGTCTTTTTCATATTCTCTCCTCCTCAAACAGTATTCCGAATCGAGCACTGTCTGAGTTAGAACATAGAATGTTCTATGTCTATCCCTAAAAAGAGGGTTCCCTGCTATTTATCTGTTCAGGAACACTAGATTAAGCCACAAATCAGTCATTTATTTTATTTAAAAAGCCAAGAACAATACTATTGAACTCCTCAGGACGTTCAAATGTAACCGCATGTCCTGAGTCTCGGACAATGGTCATTTCTGAATGGGGTATTCGTTCATGGATTAAATTGGAATA
>JBHLPA010000179.1:0-5588 GCA_048939935.1 Promethearchaeota archaeon
CAGTCAGTCTTGAAAAACTAATGAATAAAAAGTATACAAAGGCGTACATCTATCGGAGACTGAGTGACCTTGAAGAGAAGGAATTGATTGTGGCAGACAATATCCACACTCCAAGGACCTATGCAATCCTAAAAACAAGCGTTGCAAATGCTCTAGAAAAGATGCGTAAGTTGAAGCTTTCAGAATGTTTAGAGGAAAGACAGAAAGTGACAACTGTGATCAACCGTCTCAAATCCGTCAAGAGTGAAGACCTTGCACTCATGTTACACAAACAATTAGCAGGCACCATGTCAGTCAAGGATTCCGGAATAATCGAAGGCATTGAGAATATCAGAAGTACTATCATTCGAGAGTTTGCAGATGAAGCCAAGCAAGGCGATGTGGTAAGAGTCCTTGGTCACGCCAGCACACTTGCAGAAGGACTTGGCCCAGGAGGAGTGACAGAATTGAGGGTCATGCAAGCGGGTTTTAGAGGTGTTAAGGTGAGGGGACTTCTTACTCCGGTTTCACAAGTGAAGCCAGATGCGAATATATTAGCCAGCCATCTAATGCCCTTGGCAGATATCTTTTCTGAAGCTGCGAAAACAGGGAACATACATCTAAGAATGACCCGGGAACCTGTCAACACCTATAGGATCGTTAGCTTGAATGAAGACAAGATGCTCCTCTACTTGACTCATGCAAAGGAGTCAGATGTTGCAGCTCTCGTACAAAGACATGATAATCCTGGTCTTCTCGATGATGCTCTAAGAAAATTCGATGAGTTGTGGGAAGACAGTATTGATGTTCTTGAGATGGTGAAAAACATTACACAAAAAGGACAAGCAGCTTAGACTTCTCCCACCCAATTTGTATTCTTCGAGAGCGTCAGGAAGATATCATCACTGACTGCTTGGAAATCCTCATAGAGACCATATTCACCACCTGCAGCATATGGATGCCCTCCACCATTGAACAGTTTAGCAGCAGCATTGCACAGGACACCATCCCTCCCTCTTCGAAAGCCAAGCATACCACCTTGGCTAAGGGAGAGTAGAAGATCTGCAACCTTGAGTTCAGGATCGATAGAAGATAGGACTTCTTGGTTTGAAGCGAAAGTACCCATGTCGGTTGAAGTTACACCACTGGGTATCTCAACAATCCGCACTAGTTTTCCATGTATAATCTGATCATGATGGTGGGCCAGAGCCTTTCTCATCTTCTTGGCCTTATCCTTGCGATAGTGATCAACACGTTTGTTTAGCAATGAGTCCTTGAACTTGTGAGTATCGTCATCCCAGACACCACTCATCCCACTTTCAGCGAGTTTCTCGAGCACAGGATAGAGGGAATCAGTCACCTCCTCTTTCTTGTCAATTGCTCCAAAGCGGATGACATTGACTGCATCAGTGAGTGCGGTTGCTGATTCAATCTCTCTAAGGTTGAAATCAGTATCATGAGCAATCCTTGCAAGTCCCGCACAAATCTCATCTCGCGGCATGAGGACCTTGTGGGCTATTTCTGCTGCACAAAAATCGTGATTTACCTTCAGAACAGGCTTATTCTCAAGCGAGAGAACAGTTTTGATGGCACGTTCAGACCATTGGTGATGGTCCAACCATACAACCCTGCAACCCCGTGATACTGCGCGTTCAAGCCCGGTCTTAACAACTTCTAGGATTGTTTCATCCATTCCAAGGTCAGTGATGATGACGAGTGTGTTCCGTTGTTTACCAATAGTCAAGAAGACTTGCTCGAAGGAACCATAATCGGTGAGTATCGCCTTGAAGTCAAGCCCTTTTGCCCTTGCATATCTCCATACTATTGCAGCAGAATTAAGCCCATCAACATCCTTGTCATGAGAGATGGATAGAAGAGAAGTAATTCTCCTGGCTTTTGCATCGCTTTCTCGCTCTTCAGGCATCGACACTCATTCACGCAGTAAATAAGGGCCTATTTTATCTTCCCGTAGGGTAATGCAAGCAATGATGAAAATTCGAAAGTATTTTGTGATGCGCAATTGAAAATATCATGCGAGGAATAGAATGAACGAATCTAAGCAGAGCAACATCATGAGTGGCAATGAAGCCATTGCAAGAGGTGCATTAGAAGCGGGTATTGGATTCTGTGCATCCTATCCTGGAACACCATCAACTGAGATTGCCACTAGTCTCTTCAAGGTGGCAGATAAATACGACATCCATGTGGAATGGTCAACAAATGAGAAGGTAGCAATGGAAGCAGCTGCAGCCGCCAGCTGGACGGGAATCCCTGCCTTATGTTCAATGAAGTCACTAGGCTTGAATGTGGCTTCAGACTTCCTGTTGAACCTCAATCTATCTGGATCAGGAACTGGAGGTCTTGTGATTGTTGTATGTGATGACCCCAGAGGCCATAGTTCAAGTAACGAGCAGGATTCGAGGTTCTATGCCAAGGCAGCAGAGATTCCGATGTTCGAACCATCAACCTATCAAGAGGCAAAAGATGTCACAATAAAGGCCTTCACACTCTCACATAAACATCAGGTTCCCGTCCTGATTCGAAGTACAACAAGGCTCTCTCACTCAAGAGGTTTGGTTCAGATAGGAAAGGTTTCAACGAGGAAGAAGAAAGCCAATGGCTTGCAAGATCGACTCTATAATGTGCCAACGCCTCATCTTAGGCATAGAGACCTGTTAGAGAAGATGGAGGGCATAACTCAGGAGTTTGAGTCTTCACCTTTTGAACATAGCACCAATACCAAAGAGTGTGAACTTCTCATAGTGACAAGCGGAATAAGTTCTCTGTACTCTCAGGAGGCAATTCAGATACTTGGTGCTGATAGAATTGGTCATACGAATATAGTGACAACATACCCGTTACCTAAGAGGAGAATTATCGGACTCATTCAGGATGTAGAGAAGATTCTGTTCGTTGAAGAAAATGATCCATTCCTTGAGGATGAGGTAAGGTCACTCTATGCAGAATTAGGAAAAACTCCGCACTTCTATGGAAAACGGACTGGCCACATCCCTAGTTACGGAGAGATGAATACGGATATTGTAGTGACTGCTATTGCAAGATTGATGGGACTGGAGGATCCTCTAAAGAAACAGAATCATTCATCAGACTTGCTGATTGAGAGACCTCTTACTTTCTGTGCCGGATGCACCCATCGTAACTTCTACTGGTCTGTTCGCATAGTGAAGAAACGATTGGGTAGTAAATTGGTAGTAGCTGGAGACATAGGTTGCTACTCGCTCGGAGTGTTCTATGATGAAGCGATGGACACGATGCACGCCATGGGTTCAGGGATTGGGGTCGCTAGCGGTTTAGGACAATTGGAGAGGTTTGGATTTGACTCAAAAGTGATCGCCGTGGCAGGCGACTCGACTTTCTTCCATGCCTGCCTTCCCGGACTAATCAATGCAAGACACAAAAATGCAGATCTTACCTTCGCAATCCTTGATAATACAACAACAGCAATGACTGGTTTTCAGACGCACCCTGGTTCAAAAGAACAGGATAAGAACATGAAACGGGTCCAGATTGAGAAACTTGTCAAAGCGATAGAGCCAGACTTCTTCGCCATTGGTGATGCATCCGACATCATTTCTACCATTGACCTCCTCCATTCAACAGTACAGAAGAAAGGTCTCAAAGTCCTACTGTTTGAGAGTGTGTGTAGACTTGAGGAGGCTAAACGAGTGCCCGACCAGGTTGGCACAATGCCTGTCCGGATAGACAGGAGCCTCTGTAAGGGAGAGAAATGCAAGATATGCGCCCGTGACTTTGGATGTCCAGCCTTGAGTTGGGACACAGAGGACAACTATCCAGTTGTATTGGAGCACATATGCATCCAATGCGGCGCTTGTATTGCTGTATGTCCTCACAATGCAATAGTGGAGGACGATTGAGATGAAAGATCCATTTTCGATTCTTGTTAGTGGCGTAGGAGGTCAGGGGAATCTAGTCTGTGGCAGGATAATCGCAGAGGCGACAGTCATCCAAGGTTTACGACCTGTTGTAGGGGATACGTTTGGAGCATCACGCAGGGGTGGAAGTGTGATGACCCACATTAGAATTGGAGAACGTGACTGGGGACCTCTGATACCACGGGGAGAGGCGGATGTCATCCTCGGATTTGAACCAGTCGAGACCCTTCGTGCTGTTGTGAGGTACGCAAGTGAGAAAACTATTGCAATAATGAGTAAGATGCCAATCCCACCCTCCAATGTGACATCAGGAGACCTGAGCTATCCAGATATCGATGATATCACAAGGGAACTCAAGTTCATCTGTGGCAAAGTACATGTGTTGGACACAGAACCAGTCCTCGAAGAGATAGGGTCAACCAGAGTCCTGAACTCGTTCATGCTTGGGGCATTGAGCACCATTAAAGACAACCCATTAGACACAAAGAACTTGGAGAAGGCTCTCACGACCATTCTGGACTCTGAAAGAGACATGGTTGCTTTCTATCAAGGGGTCAAAGCTATGAAATGACCCGTTGAATTTAAGTAACGGTGTTGAATCAGAATTTCTTACGTGGAAACAGGAGAAATTGGTACTTTTGAGGTCTAAGAGGAAGAAACACACTATAGAAGAAATCTCCATCGACGAACTGCTCGATGATCTGACAAACACCGACCCTCGACCTGAGTCCAGACCAGCAGAGGACCCATGGAGCGAAGAATATCTGACAAAACTTCACAAGAGAGAGGCGAGGAAGACACTGGACAAGTACAGACGGGATGAACCAATTGTTTCAGAGCAACCCAAGCCCAGAGAGGAATCACCCGTTGTTTCTGAAAAGATGTCCCAGATACGGAAGTGTCAGAGCTGTTACTATTGCACAGGGACTCGCAAAGTCGGCGGGTCTTGGTGGTGTCACTGTACAAACCCAGGACGTTCTACAGAGTGTGAGTTGCAGACGCAGTCATGGGTGAAGAGTAAATTGAACCTTCCCTGTTGGAAGCTACCGGACTAGTCACTCTATACTTTCTTGCCTTCTTGGATCTTGCGGGCTTCTCGCCACATGATCTCAGCCAGCACGGTGAACATGTCAGCCACACCCTCACCTGTCTTAGCTGATGACTCCATGTACAGGAACCCGTTGTCCTCAGCCCAGCGTTTTGCCTCATCAGAAGGAACTGCACGGTCTGGCAGGTCAGTCTTGTTACCCACACAGACCATTGGCACTCTTATGCCGATAGACTCGTCAGACTCTTGGACCCATTTGGCCAGCTCCGTGAAGGACCGGCGTCGAGTCACGTCGAACACCAGGATGATCCCCGCGGCGCCCGAGTAGTACATCTTCCGCACCGCCTTGAACCGGGCCTGGCCTGCGACGTCCCACGCCTGGAGCTTAATGCCTGTTGCGTACTCCATTTCTGGGGGCGAGATGTGTGTGAGCTTGACTGCGAACTGACTCCCAATTGTGGTCTTGTAGTCTCGTTCGAACACACCAGTGACGTAGCGGTTGACAAGAGTCGTCTTTCCGACGGCACCCTCTCCGATGACCATCACCTTAAACAGGAACTGGTAAGAATCTGGAGCGGTGCCGGGTTGTGGAGCCTTTGGTCGTCGGTTCCTAATCTCAGTGACTATTTGGCTCTCATCATCAGACG
>JBHLPA010000180.1:0-5585 GCA_048939935.1 Promethearchaeota archaeon
ACCTAAAACTTCGTTCATTGCACCAGTCCTGTATCCAAAAACATCAACAGTGACATACTTGAACCCCGCATTTTTTGCCAGTTCTTGTAACTGATCCAGTTTGCTTTCATTGAAGAGCTTCTTTCTCTCATCTCTTCCTACCTCGATACGTACCAAATCTCCATGAAACCTTGCACGAACGCACTCGATTCCAAAAAGATCTCTGACATCTCTCTCTATTCTGTCAACTCTTCTTACACGGTCTTCAGTGATTTCCGTGCCATACGGAAATCTGCTAGAAAGACATGCCATTGATGGCCGTTCTGCAACTGAGAGACCAGCTTCTCTTGCGTATGCCCGAATCTCTTCTTTAGTAATACCTGCAACCAAAAACGGCGAAACAATGCCAGATTCCTCAAGGGCTCTTGCACCAGGCCGATGGCCACCAATTTCGCTAGCATTGGTTCCCTCTACGACTAAATCCATCTCAAGTTTTCGTGCAGTTTCCAACCAGACAGATGATAATTCCTTTTTGCAGTGATAACACCTATCAACAGGATTCTTAACGAGATCTTTGTTTGAGAGTTCGTCAACTTGGACTATCTCCAGTTCGATATCTAGTTCCTCTGCGACTTTTTCAGCAGATTTCAATTCTGTTCTTGGGAATGTAATACTATCAATAGTCAGTAACTTTGTTTTGGCTGCTGCCTCTTTGGCAATATGTGCGAGTACAGTGCTATCCACACCTCCACTAAACGCTACCAACACCTTTTTTCCACTTAACAATCTGCTGACTCTTTCGAACTTCTTAGTGCTAGATGTCATCCTTCTATTCAAGTTCAAGTCAAGCCTGGAGGTCTTAAGCGTTGAGAATGGGTACATTTCCAATGTGTAATAAGGTACTCAGGGACCTATCCTGTTTTACACTAAACCTATGTCAAATTGATTCGATGACTGCTGTATGTGTGTTGTTGAACACAGCAACTGTTGAGCTTACGCTCAGTTCTCTATTTTTCTAATAGGGTCCGGAACAGATTATGATGCTCTTCTTCATCCTCAAGAATGCCTTCGAAGAGCTTCTTTGTGACATGGTCTTTCTCTTCTATTGCTTTCTCTATTATCTCCTTGTAGAGGGCAATAGCACCTTCCTCTTTTTTCTTGTCAATCTCAATCATCTCTTGAGGAGTCTTGCCTAACTCAATGGTAGCTGGTTTTGTAGTTGGGTCTCCCCCTAGATAGTCAACTCGTTCTGCTATTTCTTCAGCATGCACCATCTCAGCAATTGCAACCTTCTTTAGCTCGTCACCAACAGCGATGTGATCGAATCCATATATCTTCACATGCTGCCACATATACTGGATACTCACAGCAAGCTCCATAGAAATTGCTTTGTTAAGCATATCAAACAATTCTTTTGATGTCATTATTAATAACCTCAATGTAAAATATCGTCAGTTTGAGAAAGTTCACACTTCCTTTTTAGTACTTCACTAGGTACATAAACCACGAATCAGGTTTCGATGAAGAGTAGAACTGAACCAGAATGAATAGGCAGTGAACTTTTCTTTTCCAACCATTATTGATAGAGTGACCTCTTTTGTTCTCGGCAAGTCTTGTGTTTCATCAAACACAATTTCTGCGTTGACATCTGCTATTATATAACGCCTCTTTACAAAATTAAAAAGAATCCTATTTGGAGTTACAGAATGTAACACCTGTTTGATTCTGAGGAGATAGAGAAAGCTATGAGTCAACAGAATCTAGAAAGAGAGTTATCAACCATCCTCCTTGAACAGATAGATGTGGAGAAAGACACACTTCAAAAACTTGCGGAATCTCAGAAAGGTATCCAAGAAACTGCAGTCCGTCTGATTTTCAAGGAGATGGAGTATGACACAGCCAAGCATGTACAATTCCTTGAGAGCATCATCAAGATGCTTGAGACTACCCCGTGTGATGAGTGGAGTGCAAAAGTACAGCGTTATGCTGATCGTGTACGGCTCAAAAGAGACCTTGAGTCCTTCATTGAACAGGAATCAAGGATGATTGGTCTTTTGGAGGAGGCACTTGAGAAGATTGAAGATCCTCTGGCCAGATTTCTCCTTCTTCACCTTAAGGAAGATGAAGAATCTCACCACGCTGATTTGAAGGAGCTTGTTCGTCTCATTCAACTACAGCCCTTACAGCGTGTGAAAGGTGAGAAAGGAACAGATATTGTCTGCGATACTGATGACTGAGGTTCAGGTCATTAGCCATGACATGTGTTCATAGATAGCGTTCCTCCAGCTTGTTTGTATTACTCTAGTCATAGTGAATCACGCGAGAGTCCTTTACGACAACAGCTATACATGTCCCTGGTCACTATTCTTGATCAAACCTCTGCTTATCTGCTCAATACTCTCTAGCAATTAGTCAGAAACATATCATTCGCCTGGTGAAAAATTAAACGAGCAGTTTCTGGAATCCAAGATCCCTTTTCGACATCAAAGTAATCCTCATCGGCATCTGCAGCTACAACCTCCCCTATGAAAAGAGTGTGATTTCCAACTGGAATCACATTTTTCAGCCTACATTCAAAGGATGCTATAGCCTCTGAAACGGAGGTTGCATTCTTGTCAGTCTTTCCTGGTTGAGGAGTCAGACCAGCTGCTGCAATCTTGTTTTCATATTGGCGTCCAGTATGAGTACCCGCCCACCAAATTTCATCAATTGCATCCAGTGGTAGTATATTGACTGTGAAGACTCCTGCTTCTCTGATTATATCATTACTCGCCTTGTTGGGTGAAACCACAATACCAAACAATGGAGGATTTACAGAGATGACTGTTGCCCATGAAACAGCGATTGCTGCTTTGCTGTTGTCCCTTGGGTCATTGGCTGTGACTAGATATGTCGGGTGTGGTCCGGACATTGAAATGAAAGCATTGGTGTTGCACTTACTTCTCATGGAATTAACTATAGTGAAATTTATTGATAAGCTCTTGCGTATGTGTCATCAGAATCTTCTGTTGCAACATATGACTATATGACATCTTGCTGGTTTAGTTGGGAAAGGCATCTATAATCTCATCCGTATTTGCAAGAATTGAACCATGGACTTCTCTCATATGTTGTAACGCAAAGTTATGGTTCTCTTCAGATGTACTAGCTGTGGCATCCTCCACAATTACTACATCATAACCTCGCGCTGATGCATCTGCAGACGTGTACATGATGCAGATGTCGGTGAGAACACCTGTAAGAACTACCTTTTCTATTCCTCTCTCTCTTAAGCGGAGATCAAGATCAGTACCAAAGAAACCCGAGTACCTTCTCTTTGGAATTACCTTGTCATCCTTTTCAGGTTTCAATGCATCAACAACTTTTGAACCCCATGTTCCAACCACAGCATGCGGTGGCCATTTCTCGAACTCGTCATCATCCGGCTCGTGGTTGTCAGTCAGGTACATCACCATCACACCGGCTTTTCGTGCTGCTTCGAGTAATCGTGTCTGATTTGGCAGTAGGCTCTTTGCTTTAGGCACAACCAGTGTGCCTTTCTCTTCAACAAAATCATTCAACATATCAATAACGACAAGACTAGTTTTCTTTGGATTAATCTTCATTTGTTTCAATCTCTCATCTTCTTTAGTTGGTCTTGTATGTAATCTCTAATCTCCTTCGGAGACCGTTTCTTATGGGGGATTTTTCCATTCTCAACCAAGTTCTCTGTCACAATCTCTGTCTTTTTCCCACAATTGTAACATTTCGGTACTTCACTGCCCCACTCTATGACATCCATTGTTCCACAACTACTGCATCTCACAACCTGTTTCTTTCCAGAGAATTTGCCCCTTTTTGCAGCTGGTTTCCACTCCTTCTCCTTTTTTATGGACACTATGTCCATGGCGAAATCGATAGATGGCGAGTTGCTGATTGCCCCTCCCACACCGTACCCGTCCACAGGTGCATCCTGTAGATCAATGAGCTTCTGCTGGTCGAGCCCTCCACTAACATAGATCTTGACGTCCTCATGTCCCCGGATATCGAGTTCCCATCTTACCTCCTCAATGATTTTTCTGAAATCACCACGTCTGCTCTTTGGTGTGTCAAGTCGTACGCCTGATAGACCCTGTACGTTTTCTGCCGCGGTGATAGCTTCGGCAACCTCATCACTATAGGTGTCAACTATTGCAATCCTTGGCACATCCTCTGGAACATGTTCATCGAACGCCTGCCAAGCCTTTATCTGGTCTTCAAAGACGATGATTAATGCATGAGGCATTGTTCCAGATGCAGTCATGTCGAGAAGGTCTGCACCCAACACACATGACACTCCATCACACCCTCCAATGTAAGCAGCATACTCCACCTGAGGAGTGATTGCTGGATGAGTCCTTCGCGCCCCAAATGAGAGAAGTGTCTTATCGCCAGCAGCTTTTCGTACCTGAGCTGTTCGTGTCACCATACCAGAGGTGTGGCATAGAAAACCCAACATCGGGGTTTCAAGAACTGCAAACTCTGTGTATGGTCCCTCTATAGATAAGACCGGAGTTTTCACACCACTTTTCCCATTCGGGAAAAAGACAGTCCCCTCTGGCAGTCCGTATACCTGTACATCTTTGTTTTCAAAGAGACTAAGTGCATCATCAATCCCAGCTACGACACCCCAGCTTGATCCGTCTGGCATACCTGATACCGTCACTTCTGCATGCACAATTGGGTCGATTCCCTTCTTTCGAAGAACATCTACGGTACGTTCAAAGTATATGTCGGTTGTCTTGCCAGATAGAATCTCTTGTTCCGAGGCGATTCGCCACTTCCTCATTTTTCTCATTCACCCAAACCAAATGACTAACATTGTTAACTATAATGAACTTCTCTTATAAGGAATAGGAAACATAACCATTAACGAGTAATCCAACTCAATCAATCTTGAAAATCACTATTTCAGCTCATCTTCATGTCCTTGAGTACAGTAATTGTTGCGATAAATGCCAAATTCCTCTCAATTGAAGAAACTAATTCATTCAGATTCCATCCTTGAGAGATTCCATCAGGAGCGTGAGTTTCTGAAGATTGACCTCTCTCATATGGAGTGGCGTTTTATTATCATCATATACTCCAGATTCATCTTCAAATGTTGGCTTGGAAGAGTTCACATAGAACACGCCGAGTGGTAACTTCTCTGTTTCCAATGCTTTTTCAATAGACACAATCTGGTCTTTAGGATTATGAGATTCGTCAAGATAGTATGTGTTCTCTTTGAACCACTTGAACGTATTCACCTTATTGTAAGTCACACAAGGCTGAAGTATGTCCACCAGTGCAAACCCTTTGTGTTGGATAGCCTTTTTCATAATCTCTTTTGTTTTGTCCCTGTCACCAATGAAGGCTCTCGCAACAAACGAGGCATCCATTGAAATTGCCAAGGCGAGTGGATTAAACGGCGTGTTGGTCACACCGCATCTATCTGCTGGCTGTACAGGTGTTGTAAAGCCCCTCTGACTAGTAGGGGACGCTTGTCCTTTGGTCAGTCCATAGACCATGTTGTCATGCACAAAGACAGTGATGTCTGGGTTTCTTAATATTGTATGGAGAAAATGATTGCCTCCCTCTCCATACAT
>JBHLPA010000181.1:0-4997 GCA_048939935.1 Promethearchaeota archaeon
TTCATTTACGTTCTGTCTGTCTATATATAACTTATCCGTGTTAGATACAACTCGGTTAGTTGCACATAGAATAGACATCTTTCAAGGGAATTTACCATTTCAAACGAGAAAATAGGTTTGTATTACTTCAAACAGCTGAATTCCTGAGTCGGAATCTATAATTGGAGTCATGTTCTGACTTTGGATGAGGAGAGAGAGAAGACATGCATCCGCGTCTGTTACAGCTTGTTGGATTTATTCTGATAATTGTGTCACTCGCAATGACCTATTTAGTCTGCCAATTTACAATGACTTCTGGAAATCCAGATTTAATGATTGCAATAATGTCAGGTATTATTGCTTGGGCTATTATGGCGCTCCCAGAACTAGTGATTGGCCTTTGGCTAGTGGCAAAGGGAACACGTGAGGCTCGTATTGGTGATGTTTCTGGAGACCTCATCCCACTTGTACAAAAAGAGGGTCGAATCAGTGTGGAGGATGCTGCAAGAGAACTTGGTATTGAACCACAGGTTGTAGCTGATGCCGCGGAGAAGCTGGCAAAACGTCGTTTGCCTCTGGTGTATCTTGACCAACGAGCTCATGAGATTGTTAGTCCCAAAGCTGTGTCACTGAAAGAGAGTTTGCTGCATCTACTATATGCACAGAGAAGGATGACCTTTGACCAGATCAGCAAAGTCACTGAGTCTACAGAAGAGCAGATTGTGGATGCACTTAAAGAGCTATCAAAGCAAGGCAAGTTTCGTGGAGTGATTGATGAGAACTCAAAGGTTGTCTATACTCAAGAAGCAGTTTCTCAACTTCCTAAAGCTATAACCGTCTGTCCCAACTGTGATGGTAAGCTTGATGCACCAATTCTTCCGGGAGAGGAGGAGACTTGTCCCTACTGCGGCCATGTAATTGTTAATAGGGTATGAAAAATAGGACTCGTGCCTTCCTGTACGCAATTGTTTGTTGCGACATTTGTCGTATGCTATATTTTAATAGAAACATAGAAGCAGGCCGCTATGGATGATAACTATGAGTTCACAAAAAATTGCGAATCCTGCTCCTTTGGGTCTCATGGGATTCGGCATGACCACAGTATTACTGAATCTTCTGAACGCGCAGATTGTTCCTGTAGAAGCACTTGGTATGATTCTAGCCGTTGGCTTTTTCTACGGTGGACTGGGGCAAGTCATTGCAGGTATTTGGGAGCTAAAGAATGGTAACACATTTGGGGCCACTGCATTCAGCTCCTACGGCTTATTCTGGCTGACATTTGTCTTCATTAATTTCTTCCCAGCAATGGGACTTGTTGCTCCCATCACTGACACAGCTTTGGCATCATTGGTACTTGTTCCCTATCTCTTCATGTGGGGTCTCTTCACATTCTGGATGTTTCTAAGTACATTGAAACTCAACCGGGCGTTACAAGTCGTTTTTCTCACACTTACAATCCTGTTTTGGCTATTAGCCATTGGCCATGCTGGTTTTGCTTTCGTGAATGTAATTGCTGGCTACGAAGGTATACTCTGTGGATTCAGCGCAATATATCTGGCAATGGCTGAAGTGATGAATGAAGTCTATGGTCGAGATGTTTTACCAATTGGCCGTATTACTGACTAGTTGTATCTGCTAATCTAGATGGCCGCACTCGCGGCCTCTGGATCCTATTTGATTCAATCATATTCTTTCATATAGTGCTTCTCTCACCGTTCAATAAGTAGAATGATATTTTTTTACTGAACAGTAATATCAGCCTACAATTTGGGTGGAGATAAAGGAATTGAGAAAAAGAGTCCTTCTTGGATTGCTTGTCTTCTTGTTAGTGAGCGTAATTAGCACTTCTTCTCAGGATCATAAACTCGTGATTGAAAATTCTGCTACACCAATTGAACTCATGGAAATCACAGAATCCAGCTTACCAATAAATATGACTTGGACTTCGCGTTGGGAATCAAATCCTCAACCTGTTGAGAACTTCTCAGTCATTTCAGGAGACCATGTTGTACTAAATGCAACTTATTTTGGTGTTAGTGAATTCGCAAAGATTGAGCTATTCTTCATTGAATTGAATATTACTTTGACCAACACATCTCGAAGCGTTTACTATGACACATACCGATTTGTTGGTAACTCCACACAGGATATACAAGTGACTGTACTGGATTCCCTAAATGTGAGCATAGTCCAACTGTACTATCAGAATGTTAGTTTTGGCAATTGGTTCTCACCTTCGGTGAATGTGAATTATCCCCACGAGGTTGAAACGGATATCTACAATATCACATGGTCTTCGACAGATCCGAATGCGGATGACGTGAACTTCTATCAAGCCTGGTTGAGTAATGATGGAGGAGCTTCCTACCAGTTAATTGTCACTAACCTTACAGAACCATTCTTCATCTGGGATTCAACCGGATTTCTTACGTCCCATGATTATATTTGGCGAATACGGGCATTCAGCGTGGATCTCACTGTATATACCGGACCATTCACTAATATCCCCAGCGATTATTGGCCGGGCGATTTTACGGATGGTTTTAGATATATTCATGTGGGTGATGGGATTCCCACTATTGCTGCTCTAACATTGAATTCTCCTTCCGACTTAACCTTCTTTGAGGGTGAATTAGGTCATCAAATTATCTGGCGTCTGACATTTGATTCTGTAAACTTTCTTCCTGACGATATTGAATATAGCATCTTACTCAATGGGATTTCATACTTTCAAGGTTCAGTACAAATAACAGAGAGAGAAGGTCAATTCATCTCTTTTCCATTGGATGGATTCCCAGTGGGTACTCACAACTTCACGTTGTTGGTGACTTACCCCTATTATAACGAACCGAGTGATTCTGTTATTGTGAATATCCTTCCAGTGCCGCCAACATTATTTGATATAGCACTCTATGTTATGATCGGAGCTGGACTTGGCACTCTTGCGATTGCAAGCTTATATGTTGTTAAACGAAGAAAACAAAATCTGTAATCATACAGCACATGCATAGGCTAGATTTCCACTATGGGTTACTACCTGTGCATACCTACGTCCAGTATTCAATTCTGATAGGAATTGGCTTATTCCCTCATTAACATCCTGAAAGGTCATCTCTCTCCCTCGTGTCCGTAGTGCAACCGGAGCATAACTCTCTTTCAAGATTGCAGAATAGTCTCTCCGTAAACCCATTTTGTCTCCAAATATCTCAACACCTTGGACTTGACCGCCAATAGTGACAATCATTCCAACCTCATCATCTGACCATTTGAATCGGCTTACGTATCTCTCAAACTCATGCCCATGATAAGTATAGAGTTCTCCAAGTGCGCTCGTACCAGAGCTCACTCCCCATGCTGAGAGTATTTGTTGCACCATGCTCCATACATATTGTTGATTCCTGCCTTCAAGGATTGCCCGCCGCATGGTAATCGGAGTATTAGTGTGCAACCACTCACCATGCAAGTGTTCCCATCTTCCTGCTTCGATACAGAATACGTTGAGGTTCCTATGACCTTCCACCACTGTGCTCTCAGCTATTATTCGATCTTGCTTACCTCCTCCTAACACTCCTTCTCCACATCTTATCAGAGTTGGTTCCTTCGCAAAGAAACGAAGACTTGGTACATTCCCTGTTTCTTCTACATTCATGTTCCCCATTTCAAGAGCAATCTGAGTTGAAACTATACCATTATACAGTTCTGCACTTACATCCTCTAAGCCTGTCACAGCAATGTTACCTTGAATCTGAGGTGCGGTCATTTCCGCACTTCCAATGAGTTTCAGTATTTGTCTTGCAGCCCCGCTACTCATTTACCACCCTCATTATTTCTAATGAGCTCTGGTCTATAAAAACAGCACAGAAACTACTCGAATCTTTCTCGATGTACTTTCCATCTATTTACGACAGTTTCTCCTTCTACAATATGGTACTGATCGAATAGGTTTGCTGTAAGACATGAATGATTTGGCAAGATTCTAACTCTATCTCCATGCTTGTATTCAATGTCAGCTCCGTCAACTGGAATAATCTTGCCATGTTCCTGTGAAAGAGCCTTTAGTATGACATTCGTATTTAGTTGACTTTTTTGATAGTTTTTAAACAACTTGCCATATCCAACATTAGATTCAATGTGAGTAGGCCCTGTGTCTTTTGAAAGTGCAGTAGCTCCTGCATCAATCACTACCCTGTCTGGATTCACACTGATGACACTAGAAAGAACTGTGAGAGCACAATCAGATATGTCGCACGAACCGAGTGCAACCTGTGTATAATCGAAGAAGACATAATTGCCAGGACGAATCTCTGTGACTCCCTCCTGAAATGAATCTGCAAGACGTACGGTGGGTGTAGAACCGATACTGACTACCTCTGGTTTCAGGGCTTTGTTCTCAGCTTTTAGAGTATCCGCAAATTGAATCATGACTTCTTGTTCTTGCCTTGCTACTGTCTTGATCTCGGTGAGTGTTGACTTGTCGTAGGAATGGCCTGCATGTGTCAATATCCCCTTGAATCTCAGGTAGGGCGTTTCGTGAATCTTCCTTACAAGAGATATTGCAGCTGGAGTTTTGGGATCTATTCCAGTCCGTGGGTATCCGCAATTCACTTTGACAAGAACATCCAACGAGAACTTGTTCCTCTTGCAGAAATCACCCAACCTGTCAACAATTATTGGGTGATCAACCAGTATGCTCAGATGTGTTCTCTCTGAAACTTTTCGCACACCTGGGAATTTGTCAGGTGAGAGTGGCACTGCGTAAGTGATATCATCAAATCCTTCATCTGCGAATGCCAGAGCCTCTGCAAGCGTTGAAGCAGTAATGCCTTGTGCTCCTGCATCTAGTTGCATCTTTCCTATCTCTATGCATTTGTGGGTCTTGATATGAGGTCGAAGAGATACTCCCCCTTCTTTTGCTCGCACAGCCATTTCTGATATGTTTTTCTCGACATGATCAATGTCTACTAATATTGCTGGTGAAATCAGGTCATAGATGGATTTCTTGTTCATCTCAAAACTCC
>JBHLPA010000181.1:5007-5583 GCA_048939935.1 Promethearchaeota archaeon
GCCTCTCACTCGTCGTCTAAGACTCAGCCTTGCTTCATCAATTTTCTCGCTTATTCTCCTCTTTTTTGGCCAGAACTCTTTAATCTCATCAAAGCCATGAACATCCCAGTAAAGCGGACATGCTCCATAGCAATAATCAAAGTGCTCGCATGCTTTGCAACCCTCTGGTGCAAAGTCCTTATTTCTCCAGAAATGAGATGCCCTATTGTACCAGACCCGCTCGAAACCCTCAATGAGTAGATTTCCCACAGGCTCACTGAAACTCGAGCAAGGTAATAATCCTCCCTCTGGATCTACAGAAAGCAAACCATCACAACATGCACAGCTCTTTGCACCGAGTCCATGCGCAATTGGATTGAATAGGCAGACAGGTGTTGGTGCATACCATACGAACTGTATTCCTCTCTTGTTAGCACGTTTCTTTACTCGCTTCACTATGTCCTTGATCTCGGCATACTTGATCTGGAGTTCCTCTCGGAGCTTAGCAGCTGTTCCTGTGTATATCACCATGTTCATGCTGAAGTACGTGAGATTAAGCACATCTGCATGGAAATCCACTAAATCCTCTAGTCTGTC
>JBHLPA010000182.1:0-5581 GCA_048939935.1 Promethearchaeota archaeon
CGTGATCTATTGGAATGGATAATGAACCCTCTGAATCCCGTTCTCGTGGATGGAGAATACGAAGAAGAGCAGTCCGAAGTTCGTCTATCCCTACGCCTTTCTTTGCCGAAACTTGAACGAACTCAACATCAGTATATGAGGTGTCAGATAGAACTTTCCTCATTTGTCTTTCAGTGTTAGAGATTTGCTCGTGTTTCGCAAGATCTGTTTTAGTCAGTGCGACGAGTATGTTTTCAACGCCCATCGACTGTAGGACAACCAAGTGTTCACCTGTCTGAATCTTGGGACCTTCATCCGCAGCAACAACAAGAATCGCTGCATCGATGATATTAGAACCAGCAACAACACTTCTAATGAGATCGGCATGACCTGGTGCGTCCACCAGTGTGACTAGGTACTTATCCAGTTCAAACATAGTAAAGCCAAGGTCGATTGTAATGCCCCGCCTTTTTGCTTGAGGATGCTTGTCCAGACCTGCAGTGGATACCCTCTCGCTGAGGACCTTTGCTAGAGCTGTCTTTCCATGGTCTATATGACCCATAAGACCCACGTGGACCGGGACAAGTTCTTCCATATCCTTGCCTCAGTTCAAATGGGATGTTTCCTGCATAAAACTGATTTGAATAAAACTGAACGCTCGACTTGTTTCTCTTGATTGCAGCAGTCCCACACCGTTCTATGATCGTATTACTGTTACACAGGAAAAAAGGCGTGTGTTAAAAAGTACTAGTCCAGTATAGCAATAGCATATTGCCATCCGCCTAATAGACCCCATGAATCACTTTTCACTATTCCAGCGGTAGGTCGAGTATGAACCGTTCTAACACCATGTGGAGTAGCAAATGGTAATGATAAAGGGTATCCTGCAACATCAAGGTTGAGACACTCAGTTGTTCCGTCTTCGAAGGTAACAATGAAATAAGCAGTATAAGGGTGGTCCACAACAACGACTGTTGTCCCGTTCACTTCTATTGGAGGGGGATACGTCCAATACAGGAAGGTGAAATTCACACCCAGAAAAATAGTCGAGTAGGTCTGGTTGGCATTAGCATTCTGTCGTGGAGTCATAAAACACATACCTCCGGCATCAGGACACCAGCCAGTCCAGAGGAACCTTGAATCTACAAGACCAAATCCTAGGATTGGGAAGAGCAGAAGCAGCACAATCACGCGACGTTTGGTCAGCCTTACTGAAAAACGGATGACTCACCACCTCCCAACTCAGAGTAAATCATATCTTCATTGTTCTATGAGCTAATCTGTTTTACTATCTATGCTACGCAATTCAGTATGTCATTAAACACGAGTAATTGAACTATTTTAATTGAAGTACAGAGTAGTTTATTGGGTGCGTTGCCTGATAGAAGAGTATGGTATCAAGGTCCCTTGAGAAGATGATGCTCATTGCAATAGGTCTCTCAACTGCAGTAATAATCGGCGTACCAGTATTGATGTATGCAATTGATACGATCAATACAACATCACAACTGCAGGAAGCACAACTTATTGCTGAACAGATTCACAACGCCACAAGACACGTTGACACAGGTGCATCCAACAGCACTACAATCAACATATGGGTGAATCCAGGCGTCACTGTCACTGTAAATGAAAATACTCTGACTGTAGCCTTCAGCGATAATGGAGGAGCACCCACAACGTGGCCAGCAACATACAACCATGAGATCGTAATAGATGATTCAATCATATCAAATCAAGATAGAACCTTGTACACACTCGTCGTGACTCTTGTTGGTGACACACTTCACCTCTCATTTTTGGAAGCTCCAATATGAATGGAGTAACCATCCATAATGAGAACACAACGTTTTTAATCAAGGCTCAGATTCACGCCGCCAACACCCTCAGGCGAGGACTGAAAGTAATGGCAGAGGATGTCGATAGAATCGACGAAACTGGTACAGAGGAAGAGGAGTCCGAGCCAGAGGAGGAGCTTCCAGAAGAGAAGATAAAGGAAGAGGAGAAGGAAAGAAAGACTCGTCCTGGTACAGGTCCTCTTGGACTGATTTTCAATATCCGGATGTTTCGACGGATATTCCAGATTCTTGCGTTTATTGGAATCAATGGCTATATCCTAGGTTCATGGTTTCACATGCCCAATGTTCAGGCGTTATGGCATTCAATCTGGGAGCAGTTGCCAACTTTACCAATACTAGCCCCTCTTGAAGCGCCATTTGGTGTGATCGCAGGTTCCTTTGACACAATGATACGTGAGTTTGCAACAGGGTTCTTCCCGTTCTTCACCTTGGGAGCAATGCTAATTATCCTAATCTTTGTTGGAAGAGCACCCTGTGGATGGATCTGTCCAATTGGCACCATTCAGGATTTTGTAACACTACCTAAAAGGACAAAGACTCGTCCCTCTCCGGGTACAGAAGAAGAGCTTCGAAAGGTCAAAGCATACGTTTTTGTCATTGCGGCTTTCTTCGCTGTATGGGTCGGTCTTGCGAGACTCACAGGAACAGAAGAAAATCTCGTGAGTCTTCTTGGTGAAAATCTTGCCAATGACATCTTTGCACCTCTAAATCCAGCGTATATTATATTCGTACTACTACCGAAACAACTCTGGCCCACCAGTTTGAACACTTTGTGGTTCTTCTCAACGTGGGGATGGCCTTTATTCCAAATGATCTTCGTCATCTTCATCTTCCTGATATCGGTCTGGGTACCAAGATGGTTCTGTAGATGGCTCTGTCCTGCAGGATGGTTCTACAGCATATTCTCGCGAGATGCGCTTATTGGTATCGGGAGAAATCCCGCGAGATGTACACCTGACACATGTAATGTGTGTGAAGTGGTATGTCCCATGAACATACGGATTCGGAGATTCCCATACCAGCACATGCATAGTCCAGATTGTATAATGTGTTTGGAATGCAAGAGTCATTGTCCAAACAATGCAATTGTTCTGCGATTCTCATAAATCAATTCTATCAGAGGCCTCAAGGACATCGTGGAACGCATTATTGATACTAGAGTACATCTCCATTAGCTTCAGCCCATTTTCTGTCACTCGTGCTCCACCCCCGCCATCTGTTCCTCCTTTGAAGGTCTCCACCAAGGGAACACCTAGTTTCTTCTCAATCTTCTTTATGACTCCCCACGCATAGCGATAGGACATCTTGAGCTTTTTTGCACCTTTTGTTATGGTTCCCTCGTCATGCACAGCTTTGAGAATCGCATACGCACCAGGTCCAAAGATATATTCCCCGTTTCTCTCAAGCCAAAGTTTGTAGTCAGGCACAAGCGTGAGATTACGCTTACTTTTGGGACGCATATGGATCCACTCCATGTACAAATCTTCGTGACCAAGTTTGAGAGTCAAGCTGCAGGGTCTAGTGACCCCATCTAAGCCGTTCAGCCTTTGTTGTGTCCTTTTTGAAGACCTTCTTTACAATCTTCCAATGGTCCGCACAAAGATAGATTTTCCTTGATTTTGAGTCCTTGACTTTGAGATTAGATTTTGCCACACTCTCAGCAATTCTATCCCGTTTCAATGATCTTTTGTAGGGTTTCCTGCATCCTACAATGCTGCAAATCTTTTCCTCTGACACTTAAGCCACTTCGAGTGAACTACCTAGTTTATGGTATTATAACTATAACGTATTAATATCAGGCATTCAGATTTTTGGGTGTAAAGACACCACCATCTGCGAAATTAAAAATAATTGATTCTTCAGCTCCAAGCTTCAGTTTTACACATTTAGAGTTATCAGTATGTCCAACCACAGAAAATGAGAGTCCATGTTGCTCGGTTATTTTTTCCACTCTTGAGAGATTATTCTCAGAGGTCGCGACGAGAAATCCCAAGGAAATGAACATTCGAATCCAGTCATCCAAGGATATTTCAGAAGGTCGTGAACTATCAAGCGAGTCCAGGTCTAATGTTCCCCCACACCCAGAATATTCCAGCATCATTCCGGCAGTACCTATTATTCCAGCAACGGAAACATCCTTAGCTGCTGTCAGCAGTTGCTCATTAGCAAGGTCATTCATGACAGAGAGTCGTTGAACAACCTCATCGGATGAACGGCCTGTTACCGAGTCCCAGCCTAGAGTATAGCTCTCACCTCTTCGTCCGACTTTGTCAAACAGCAACACCAAGAGGTTTCCAGATTCCGCACCTCCTGCCGTAAGGAGAGCATCCTTCATCACAGTACCCGTTGCGGATCCAACCACATATGTTGATGTGGACTGTGGGTTTGTATGACCTCTAACAATTGGTACTCTAAAGGTCTGGGATCCGCTAATTAAACCATCAAGTAATTCTTCCCCTACTTTAGGATCAGAGTATGAAAGAGCTACTGCAAATGAAGTAGGAGTTCCACCAGCCGCATAGATATCCATCATGTTAGCAAGAACTGCATTGAAGCCTGCTGCTCGAGGAGAGTTAAGACAGAGGTCTTCAACAATCGCATCGGTAGTCAGGAGGATATATTCATCAGATTCAGTTCCTATGGCGGCTGAGTCCTCTCCTAGGCTGTGGGGGGCATTACCATTGAAAGATTCTTGTCTGAGTCGGTCAATAATTGAGGGAAGTACAAATTTTCTTGAGATTCCATCAAAGCTCAGAATGAGCTTTAAGATTTCATCAAGACGGCTCAATCTGACCACTCTGTACTAGGGAACTGGTGTTGGTCCAGGAAGTAAGCCAACAACAAAAGCAACCTGACCAAGCAGAATACCAAGTCCTAGAAATGAAATACCGACCATGAAGTAGATCAGGGCTCTCATCTCAGGTCTAATTTCCTTGAACACTTCAGTTCACCTTCGCAGAACAGCGACCTATGTGTTACTTATAGACATTGCGCCATGATTGATTGTGAGTTTATCATCTCTGTCGGAATTTCTTTGCGATATCCTTGGGCATCGAGTCAGGATATGGCTCATCAATCTTGACAGAAGATTGAGTCTGGACGGGACTCTTTACTCTCGTACATTTACCATCCTGTGTCATCTTTCTAGCAGCACATTTGGAGTGGACACACCATCCCTGGTCGCACTCTTCATCAATCCAAGTGCACCAGACGATTTTCTTGTTACCCTGTTTCTGAATCTTCAGAGCTGGGGGTTTCCGTTCACAAATGAATTTGTCACACAAAGCTGTACAATCCGGGTAGTTACCGACCATTTCTGATCGCTCCATTGTTTATTCATTCTCACCTTTTCTCAGCAATTCTGAGAAGTGATTCTAGACTTTCTTGACCACCCTCCACAATTCGAATACTCCTCTTGAGTTTCGACATTGATGAGTCATAGAAGTCTCGGGATATGTCACCAATTTTGAATCTAGCTTCAATTCTGCTTATCTCCTTGTCAAGTTTCTTGAGTGTCTTCTTGATTCCCTTCACCCATTTCTTCGCGGTCTTTATCGCCTGTTTCAAATTCACACGTAGTTCTTTGAGAGAGTCGACAATTTCCTTTCGTTGTTCTTTGTACACATCTTTGTCAACGGTACCAGAAATGGATTCCAGTTTTTCTAATCGGGCTTCGTCTTTGTCTATTGCATCAAGTAAAGTTTCCAAGACAAGGGATTTTGAAACAGATGTAAGCTCTCTAC
>JBHLPA010000183.1:0-5555 GCA_048939935.1 Promethearchaeota archaeon
ACGTAGAAGGAGAGAAAAATCCGAAATGGCAGATCTAAAGAATATTGGAGACCTACTTATACTGCTGGGCGGTATAATCGGTCTGATAGAAGGAATCCTGACTGTCCTAGGAATAGGTGTTCTGGCATTCCTACCATATGTACCCTGGGGTCTTGGTCCATTGATTACGGGTATTCTTGGAATCCTGTTTTCATTAATCGCCCTAGTAAACAGTGGTACCATCAAGATTTCTGCACTTGAGTTCAGTAACAAGTGGCTCGTTGTACTCATTATGGGTATTTTGATGTACTTATTCGCAAGTGGACTTGGTGGCGCACTCGTCATTATTGGTGCAATACTACTGTTGCTTTAGTTTAGGTTTGCTTGGCACCAGTTCACAAGAACTGGTGCAAGCATACCATCTTCCTTTTTTTGAAATTTACTTTGATTCTGAGATGGCCTTGTCAAGTCTGTTGACAGCCTCGTCCAATTCTTCCATGGTGATGACATAACTCGGCATGAATCGGATAACGTTCTGTCCACAGCCAAGAATCCATAGTTTTTGTTTCTGGACAGCATTCTTGAGGATTTTATCACGGAGCTTAGACGCTTTCTCCTTGGACTTCTTATCCTTCACGAATTCTATGCCTGCCATCAGACCAATACCCCGCACATCTCCAACGACCTCATATTTATCCATGAGCTCACTGAACCGTTTCAATAGGTAGGCGCCTTTCTCAGCGTTCTTCTTGAGATAGCCACCATCCTCTAGGCGCTTGAAAATCCACAATGAAAGCAAGGACATTTTTGGCTCTGCAGAGAAAGTTTCAGAATGTCGAGCTCCCCCAGTGAACATTGGAGAGGGGCCAATTGAAGCACCCATTGGATATCCTCCACCGATTGCTTTGCCCATTGAAATATAGTCAGGTATTACACCATGATTCTCGATTGCACACCATTTACCGGTTCGTCCCATTCCCGACTGAACTTCATCTGACATGAAATAGGCTCCAAATTCTTTTGTTAATTCATAGAATCCTTGAACTGCCTTGGCAGGAGGTACTAGGTAACCACCTTCTCCTGATATTGGTTCCATTACAGTAGCGGCAATATCGTCACCCTCAACCTGCAATGCATATCGTAGGGCTTCAACACACTCCAAACTACAATCTTCAACATTCGCTCCATAGGGACAGCGGTAACAATATGGATAGAAAACACGGATGACATCAACACCCTGTGGAAAGCCAGATTTGTGTTTTGCATTTGAAGATGTCAAAGATAATGCGTAACCAGTTCGTCCATGAAAGGCAGGTCTGAATGCAACAAACCTTCGTCTGCCAGATAGGTCCATTGCGGATTTCATACATCCTTCAACTGCACGACCGCCAGAGGTCGTGAAAACAACACGCTTCTTGTGATTACCAGGAGTTATACCTGCAACACGTTCAGCAAGAAGAGTCTGAGGAATAGCATCAAAGTCCATACCAGGCAGTTCGTGCACAACATCAAGTATGCTCTCTTCGAATTCAATAAATGGTTTGTATCTAAGCCCAAGGGCTCGGACAGCCACCCCACCAGTGACATCAAGATATTCTGTTCCTTCAATATCGAATATTTTAACACCCTCGCCTGCTGTATGATCCAAGCACCCATAGATATCACGGTCCTGCGTGGTGAGTGCGAGCGCATCAGCACCTCTCTGTTTCCAATAATCGTTGGTCATCTTACTCTTGTCAAGTTCAAACCCTAGATTCTTCAAAATCTGAATGTGTTTGTCATCCATATAATCAACCTTCCTTAGATTGAACGGTCGTTTTGGGATATGCCTCCATTATCTAATTTCCGATGTAAGCGAAATAGATTGTTTCAAAACTATCCTTTGAATAGCAATAGTCCGCCAAGTACAATCATAAAGCCTGCAAGAGTGTCCAGTCTCATCAGCCAAGCAATCGGGTCCAGAATAAATCCAGGATATGACACAATTGCGATTGCTATCAATCCAAACACAGTTAACAGAATTGCAGACTTAGAGACTTTCCATGTAACAAATCCGGATGCATCAAATGCAAGAGCTACAATGATGATCAGTACGATTCCAAGAAGAATCGCTATCAAGCCATCTGTTGTACCCGGCCCGGGTCCAATCATAGCGTTGTATATCCGTTGTATCGCATACACAAGAAGAACAATACCGCCCAACACAGTATAACCTTGAGATGCGCCCAAAGCTTTGCAACCCATGTCTTTGTCCTCCGAAACAAATTCTGTTTGATATTGATTTAACGCTAGTATATAACTATCCCGCGTCAGACCGAGGTAATACATACACCTGTATTGCTCCTAGGTCATGTCCGTATGACATCTAGTCATTATTCCGAGAGGTGGCAGACACGAGATATTCTAGCTATGATGGTAACAAAGAAAGCGAGCGACCTGTTCGACTGGACAAGACTGAAGGACATATCATCATCGAAGGACGGGCATACCCTGCTCGAGAGATTGTAGAAGCATTAGCGCAAAGTGGATATTCTGAGATGAGATCTGTTGGTGATGCACTGGTTCTAGGAAACAGACGGATTACGCCTATCTTCAAGTCTAGACAGGACCGGGCAATGGCCTCACTATGTCACGGTAGCCTCGCATATTGTTGCCCTCTCTCAAAGAGATGCGCTGAGCGGGATCGAGCATTGGAGATCCTAGGGCTCACTCTGGATGAATACGAGAAACTGAAAGGTGATGCACATATCAGATTCGTTGAAACAGCAAGAGGGTTATCAAATCTTGACCCGAGCTGGAGGCGACAAGCATCAAGAGAAAGAATGGCAAACCGACCTGCAACAGACCCAGGATATGGAACTGATGACTATCGACAGGACTTCGAGTCGCTTGACCAAACAATGCAATCAATAAGCTCTCAATACAACGACCGTTCAGGACCTTGGCGTGAAGAACGGACAGAACCGAGAAAACCTACTGAAACATATCGTTACCAGGGCGATAGTCGAATTTTCGGAGAATCAGAGGACACAGTATGCAATAACCAACCGGATGAGTCAGTAGAAGGGATAGGATCCTTGTTTTCTCAAGGAGAACTCAGTCCATTCACGGATGAGTCAAGAGAGGAGAATGATGGATACAGCTTCTGTTTTTCATGTGGAAGAAGCATCAGGTCTGATAATAGAGTATGTCCCTATTGCAGTGCTAGACAGTGAGAACTAATAATTCCCAATTGCACTTTCACGTCGACGAGAATAATCAGATGGATAGTGGAATGTACTCACAATACGGTCTATTCCTACATCTTTACCTAGAGCCTTCAGCTCCTGAAGCTGTTCGATTGTTGTGACTCCCCAACGGAAGAGGGATGCTCGACCACCTCTTCGGGTGAACTCGTTAACAAAATAAAGCGATTCCACAAGCTCACTATACTCAGGACTGCCCTTAACTGGAAGATCAGGAGACCATGGAAAAAGATTGATTAATACATTCTTTGTGATTTCGCCAATTCTTGAATAGTCATAACCGTATTCGTTTCGTGCCCCTTCAGAGAGACCGGTTTCTGGATCGAGAAGCACTTCGACAGACAATCGTAATGGTTGCTCTCTTCCTGTAGCTTCATCCGATTCACTGGCTGCAGTCTGAAGATATTGAAGACCTTCATGTACCTTGTCACTGCGGAATTGGTGCCATTTCTCATAGAACTCTTCATTCTCTTGTAAGTACGTATAGCTTAGCCTATCTGGTTCTTGGTCAACCATTGGTGCAAACTCAGCTCTACATCGTTCACAAAAACAAAAATTGTCACGAATGAATCCAGTACCGAAAAGAAGAATCTCATTTATCGGATATGTTCCAATCTCTTTCACGATTTCAGCGCCGTATTGCCAGAACTCATTACGATTAGGACATATCTGATGCTCCATCTTCACTTGCTTGTCATTCATTGTCTGATATTTGGGGTCCCGAGCAAACCATCCGTCGGTGTAAAAATCCATTCCGACAACGCCATGGATACCAAGAGCGTCATTCAATTGAACCCATTCTGAGAAGAACTCGGTATGTTCCTCTCGCACAGGTGCAGTTTTACTTGGGTACAATACATAACCATCTGGATCTTTGCCAACAATCCCGACATCCTCCATATAGGAAGCATAGGTAGAAATGAAGTCTTTCGCAGACATTTCAATGTCTTCGGGTTTGAATAGGATTAGCATCTTCTGCATGAAGAATTCGCGATAATTCAACTTCATTTACTTTAAACCCCGTCGAAATCGGTGTAAAGATGGCTCTCAGTCTTGATGCGTGTACCCAGTCTCCGCTATAAGAATTTCTTATCCAGACTCCCTTTTAGTTCCTCGGTCAGAAGAACTGGTCGAGAGTTGTGAAACCAAGAAACTCGTCAAAGTCGAGACCAACTGAATCGAGCACCTGTTCGAACACACTTCTCAGGATATCAATGTACGCGTCCTTATCAATCCAGTAGCTGGTTTCTTTTGCTAGTTCTACGGGCAGGACCGTGTCTTGTCCCTTTGTCTTTATGTACGAAACAATGGTGCCGGGGAGCGCTTTGGTTGGGTCCTGTGTCTTCTCTACGAGCATCCTTGCAGCCCTAACATGAGGGATATCTGTTTCATAGGAATGAAGTGGTTTTGTCATTTGAATTCTAAAAGCCAATTCTTCAGGACTATACGGTTTCGATTTTTCCTCCAGTCTATCAATTACAGTGTTCACAATCTCACGAATCTCTTCCTTCGCTACTTCAAAACCCTGCGGATCATCTACTCTACTGAGAACCTCCAACATATCTCGGAAGGCCTTTTGAGCAAAATCAGGAGTATTACGTTTCTTTCCACTGAGTCCCTTGACCTCCACTTGGCCATCCTTGTAGACACCAATGTAGTTCTTCTTCCGGTCTGACAAGGCGACATACTTGTAGGTCTTTTCAACTTCAAGATCAATACCCAATTCGTCTCTGGACCAACGCACAAGTTCGTCCTGTTGCTGTTTTGTTGGATTATCTAGGAACACAGAGTCTGTGTCTCCGTATAGAACCCGAATTCCCATCGATTCAGCCTTTGCCTTCGTTCGGATTATGGCATCTCGACCATAAGCTGTTACACTCTCAGCGGCAGGCATGCAGAAAAGTTCGAAGTGCTGAGCACCTGTAACTCCATACGAAGCGTTTACAAACACCTTCAGAGCCTTTTCCACCACTGAGTACCAGTTTCGAGTCTTCTCATCAAGAGACTTATCCTTAGCCCTTGGTTTGAACCACTTAACTCGTGTGTCTCTGAAAAATCCGATAGTTTCGCTAATCATTCCTCGTTTCAGTGTGCAGGTCCAATGGTCAGTTTCTGGAACCTGATTTTCCTTACTGTTCTTGCAAACATCATGGGGGCAGTCCACTGTTTCATAGCTAATGTTGTGGGTCTTCATGATTGTCGGATATAGACTAGCAAAGTCAAGCACAGTCGCATTGAAGTGAACCCCTGCCACAGGTTCAATCACTATTGCGCCTTTGAATCCTTTACCTCCCACGGTTGCTTCAATCTGTGCATCAGATGCCTTCATTG
>JBHLPA010000184.1:0-5511 GCA_048939935.1 Promethearchaeota archaeon
AGGATACAACATTAGAATCTCTGAGTAGGGATGATAGACCAGATCAAAATGAAAAGTATCTAGGAAATTGAAAGTGGCTCAGGTTTATTTACCTTCAAGAGTATAGCTACTCAAGTAGCCGGAAGTGGGGTCTACACATAATCCAAAGGAGTGAGTCGATAGAAGATGCAAGTGGCAATTGCTGCTCTACTGAGAGAGGTTTCATTCGGAATTCTCATCGCGGGACTGTTCTATACATTCGGATTATTTGCGCTTGGCAGGTTCTTTTCTGCAATATCAGAACATGGACATGTAGAAGCAGACCATGATATTGACCACGATGTCGACCACGATATAGACCATGACATTGGACATGATATAGACCATGACTTAGACCATGATATCGGACATGAAGTAGAGCATGATTTCGATCACGATTATGATGTTGACCATGATATGGACCATGACTTCGATCATGATGTCGACCACGACATTGGACATGATATGGACCATGACTATGACGTAGACCATGAAATCGGACACGGTCTAGACCATGACGCGGATGTTGACCATGAAGTTCCGCATGATAAGTCAGGAATTGTTGAACATGACCATGACATCGATATAGATCATGACATTCCTGATGACAAATCAGGTTTCTTCGAGACTGAACGAGGTGCCCCAATGGGCGTGACCATTGGAACATCGTTGGTCACATTTGGGTTCCTAGGTTCATTGTTATACTACGAAGGAATTACATTACCTCTATTTGGAAAAATAATCATACACATTGTTGGAGTGGCATTCATGGTCTATGGGGTTAGAATCGTTCTTGGAAAAGCATTTGTTGAGTCAGGATTCAATCTTCAACCAAGGCATCTTGTTGGAAGGGAAGCCGAAGCTGTATCTACCATAAATGATGGGTTTGGAGAAATAAGAGTAGATACAGAAATGGGATTAAGAAGGTTTCACGCAAGACCATTTCAACGAGGAGTAGTCTTCCAAAAAGGGACCGACCTCTACATTGTTTCAGCTGATGATAAGTTCGTATACGTTGATCCGAGAAGAGATGTCGTCAAGTGGTTACAGAAGCAGAGTGAAAAAAAGCAAGAGGGACAGAAGTCCAAAGACTGACTGTCCTCTCAAATCATTTCATCGATGCACTCTTTTTTTATAGATGATTACAGCAACAATCGCGAAAGCCAGACCAGCTCCAGCAGCTATGAGCAAAGGAGGCAAAATCACAGGCACAGCCACTTCATCAGGATTGTAAACTGCGACTGCAATGGCAGTAGGTTCTTTCTCTGCAGGTATCCAGTGACCCCCGACATAGAGAAGGCCGTTATTCCCCATTTCCAAGTCAATCTCACCAGTTATACCACTATAAAGGCTGAGCCACTTGATTGACAAA
The DNA here is from genome assembly GCA_048939935.1 of Promethearchaeota archaeon. GTDB lineage: Archaea > Asgardarchaeota > Thorarchaeia > Thorarchaeales > Thorarchaeaceae > SMTZ1-45. The sequence continues at coordinate 1,391 of JBHLPA010000184.1, forward strand.
ATAGAACGATTCCATTCCTGTGTTCCTGTGGAGTCGAATTTATACAAGACCCATTTGAGCTCGAATCTAAAATGCTTTGCAATTACAAAGATGTCATCCTCATTGTTCACAGTAATTCCATCAGCAATCAGCCATTCGCTCCAGAGATCCCCATATTTCTTCATGACAGATGTTTCCCAGACAATTGTTCCATCTTTGGTCACTTTGGTAATGTTGAAGAGTCCTGAGCTGTAGATGGAACGACTGACAATGAAGTAATCATCAGCCATTGTCAATGTGTTGACCACACCATCGTAGACCCACTCTGTTAGATTGCCATTATGGTCCCATTCGGTGATTCCTGGATACCCACCCATGTCCACAGCAAAGATTCTGTCATCAGAGTCCACAAAGACTTGGTATAACTGATAACCCATGTTCTGGAAAGTTTTAGTCCAGAGAACCTCTCCTTGATCATCAATCTTCATCATAAAGGCATCTGCAATTGAACCATAAATTGGATCATCTCGAACTTTATCTCCAACAATGATTACAGAGCCATCGGAGCAAATGGCTAAGTCCCTACCGTATTCACGTTCACCTAAGTCGTACGTCTTATTCCAGGCTTTTGATCCTCCACTTCCCCATTTAATCAACACAACATCATAATTACCACCCCATCCCACAGTATAGATATCGTTTCCTCTAGTATCTACGGCCTCTCCAACTACTCTGTCCTGTGACCTAGCCCAGACAACGGCACCTAAGGAATTGAATTTAACTAGAGTGTGGCGAATTGTCTGAGTTTCATAATCGCTTATTTGGCCAATAACATAAGCTGAATCATCATCACTGAGGGCCATATCAGGGAACCTAGCTCCATATTCTCCACCCCAATGGCCAAAACCAACCGAGGAATATGCTTCATACTCATGATCAATATCTCCATTTACAGTCTCGAACTTCAAGGATAGAAGTTGGGCAGTGACACTCCCATTTAGATAGGCCCAAGATCCACTTCTATAGAAATTCAAGTTGGGAGAGAGACCAATTGCTAATCTGATTATATCGCTTGGATCTTCCTGTCCACCTCCATTGTCAATCATTCCATCGAAGACATCTCTCAAATCGAAATAAGTGAAATCTGTGGTTGGAGTTTGTACTATGGACGGGCCTTGGAAGATTGGATAGTCATAGAACTTGACCCAGTTCTGTGAGGAGTCTATGACACAGATGAAGAGTGAAACATAACCATCATACTGGTAACTCGTGAAGTTACCAGTAAGGAAGTGCTGCAATTCTACTTGGATCTTAGCATCAAGAGGTAGTTCGTTTCTGGTCCATTCAATATCTTGGTATGTATAGATGTTATCATAACAATCGGGATATGAATCATGTTCTATTGGTCTGAAATCGAGACTTGTGTTTGCAATGTGAGTGAAAGTCAGATTGAGATGACTTCTATCACTTGGACCAGTTCCTGCATGATAGGAAGATGAGAATTCATCTGAAGTTCCATTAATGACGACAAATGGTGTATCATCGAACTCTGTATCTGTTAATAATTCGTTGAATGTCACATCAGCTGGTGTATTTGTTCGAGTTGGTACACAAACCACGCTCATATGACCTGCGATTAACGGAGCCCCATTAAGAATTACAGCAACCAGTAGAATGACTATCATATGATATTTACCCAAATTAACTACCCAAATCATTCCAATCCAAGCTGTCTAAAAAAGACAGTGGTTCTCTACGCAGATTTATATCCCCTCAATCCAAAGAGTACACAAGTGACTTCGTAGGAAGGCTACCAACTGCTCTGAGAGAGACACGTTGTGAGTGGAGTACACGGACACGTGGGTCAGTGTAACAAAGCAAAAGGTGTCTATCTTAGTCTGCAGAAGGTGAAACCGAAGAGGGCACTAACACAGATACATGTGTGAGAAGGAAAGCAGATGCAAGCAAGTATAATGGACTGGTTCGCGAATAATCCCGCACTCTCCATCGCGCTATTGATTATTATGGTCATACTACTTCTAATGATATACGTTAGAAAGTATGTTCGAATATTTGACCCAAACATCTTCTACGTACACTTGAGACGTGGTAAAGCGATCAAGCAAGGTGAAGGGGGTATGGTCATCCGAATACCCTTCTTCGATCGCATTCTTGCAGTTGATAGGACAGTACAACAGTTGAATATCTCAGCTGAATCCGTTCTTTCAAAGGAGAAACAGAAGATTAGGTTAAGTGCTGTTCTTCAGTGGCAAGCAGAAAACGCCATTGCCACGATAAACAATGTGTTGTGGAAGGAAATTCCAAGTAGATTAACTGCGATTATTGAGTCAGTTATTCGTACTGCATGTGCGCAGTTATCAGTTGAAATGATTCTTGAAGAACGGCAACTGATTATTGAAGCAATCAAGAAAGAGCTAATCGACATTGTTTCAGAATGGGGCTTAAAGGTTGTTACTGTCGAATTGGTCGACGTTACAGTAGTCAATGAATCATTCTTGAGAGATATGTCTAAACCTCGTGAGGCGGAAATGCATCGACTTGCACAAATCGCTCTTATCGAGGCGGATCAGTCAACTGGCACCCGCGATATTGAGAGGAGCAAAGTCCTTCGTGAGCAGGAAATAGCACGTGACAAGATTATTGGTGTACAGGAACAGTCTCAGTTGAGGGATATTCAAGAGGCCGAGAAGCAACGTGAACAGAGTGTTCTCGAGATTGCACTTCAGAAAGACCTTATGCAGAAAAGATACGAGAAACAGCAGGCTGAGGTTGAAGCTGCCAAGGATCTAGAGGTTGCGAAACTTGGAGCTGAGGCTCAAAAGCAACGTAAAATCAAAGAAGAGGTCGAGGTCCAAGCGCAACGTATTGTGCAGGAGGCGAAAGCAGAAGCTGACAAAATCAGCATGGTCGCGGAAGCCGAAGCTGGTCAAATCCTTAAGGTCACAAGTGCTCAAGCGGAAGGTATCAAGAAGACACTTGAAGCTGCTCGTGACTATTCACCTCAGGCATTTGCCAGGGACTTTTTGCAAATACTACCCGAAATCTACAAACAGATAGACATTGGTGATGTCACACTGTTTGGTGGTGGTGCTGGCACTGGAGCTGAAGGTGAGGAAGGTAGTGGAGGAGCTCAAGCATTCCAGGTGTTTGGAAATGTACTGATCCCAATGATGCTTATGGCTAGAATGATGGGCTTTGACTTCAAGGGTCTCATGAAAGACGCACTTGGCGATATGGCAACTAAAGAGGCGAAATAACGAAAATAGATAGAGTCGGCGGGATATAGTTGTTCTCGCCGGCCGTGAATTAGAGGGAACTCCCTCCGGGAGGCTCCTTTACAATTCAAAGATTTACTTTACGCGCTTGATGTACCAGATGAATTTATCGCCTTCTTCAACAAGCTCGAGGATTTCATTTCCAGTCCTGGATGACCAAGCGGGAAAGTCCTTCTTTGTGCCAACATCGGTAGCAATGACTTTCAGGATTTCGCCAATCTCGATATCTTGGATGGCTTTCTTTGTTTTCAGAATTGGCATGGGGCATCGTAGCCCGCTTGCATCGAATTCCTTTGCAACTTGATGTTCTGTCATGGTTCAATCGCCTTTGGTTCGAATAATGTGCAGTTTTATGAGTTTCTATCTCGCAATGATATTGAGAGACATAAGCAAACTATCAGTGCTAGTTACAAGCCCTAGCCGCTGCATCGAGGCGTTCTTCCTTTTCAGTCATATTTATTAATTGTTATCTGACGGATTGGCAAAATTAATGGTGACCAAAATGGCTCTGTTCCAACTGATTCTGTTCGTCCTTTTGGGATTAAACATAAGCGTGATGTTCTCAGGCTTCATGTTGGCTAGGAGGATGGGCTATTACTTGATGAACCAGGTCATGCTACTAATGCTTGGCATGTTTGTCAGCATTGGAGTATTAATTGTTGGTCTATTCTTCCCACCAGCACCAGCAATGTTTGATCTTCTTCACATTCTAATTCTCGTAGACTTTATACTGATAATATTGGCCACACTGATGCAATTTGTTACAGTTGTTCCAATTCTCATGAAGACCATGCAGGGCGGTCCATTTCACAGCTCTCACAATACCAACTTATTGGTAACTTTGTT
>JBHLPA010000185.1:0-5499 GCA_048939935.1 Promethearchaeota archaeon
TAACGCGTAAGAAATCCGTGGGGCCTGGCCCTACTGGACTTTTCTGTGCCTGTCCGGATTCCCACTGCTCCTCAAGACTACCTGGTCCAGAAGCAGAGCCTGTTCTTATCATCTCCCCTGTACCAAAGATGGTCTCTGTACAGAGCAGCGGATCTGATACGTCCCAATGAAATCTAGGTATGGTTGTTGGTTCTCGATCTAGGCAACTTGCTAGAACGGACTGTGACGCTTTAGGTAACAGTGGCATAAGGGGACGTAGACCAGCCTTCTTCAACTCTGGTATAAGCTGTGCATACGTAACTCCAGGTTCTATCATAGCTACTTTGTTCTTGGAATCAACGCGAATGATTCTGTTCATTCTACTCATGTCGAGAATGACCGTCCCCTTCACTTTGGGTATACTACCTCCATTCAACCGAGGGGTGCCCGAACTAATCGGAATCAGTGGGAAGTACGATTTGTTTGCCAACTCTACAATCTGAGAAATTTCCTCAGCAGACGATGGCCACACAATCAATGAAGGCAGCTCTCTTTCAGTGAATCCATGATTACCCAAGAGTTGTTCAAGCTGTTCCTGTTCGTTAGACACTCTGTCAGTTCCAACTATCTTTGTCAGTTCATTGTATGCTGATGCATTCATTATGTTTTCACCACTTTTTACCCGTTCTCAAATACTACTCCTGTACCACCTGCAGGGTACTGAAATTCTATGGCACCAGGTTCACAAACCTGATAACATGCTGCACACTCAAGACACTTTGATTGGTAATCGTCGACAATGTACGCCTTGCCATCTTTCTTCTTCCAGAGATTTGCAACACAGATGATAAGGCAACGTTCACACATCGTGCATTTGTCTTTGTCAATACTGATGAAATCCCCAGTTCCTGGAATTCTCTTAACCAAGTCATTGATTCGGATATCCATATTCTCAGTCCTCCTCATCATCTTCAATCATGAAAGCTTGAGCAACTGCTAATTCAAGTTCAGGATTTGCAGCAAGCAATTTTTCCGGATCAGTTACCATCTCCATATTCTCTTCCCCTAAACTTGCAGTAAGTAAGGGCAAGACTTCTTTCATGAGCATGGGGATAATCTTTGGGAGGTATCCTTTGACCGCTCTAGCAACTTGTCTGATACGCTTAGGATGAGCTTGTGACCAGTCAATGATACCACCCAGCACTTCAGAAATCAATGGTACAATCCACGACATATTCTCTCTTGGACTGAACGGGAGGGACCTCCATATACTGTAGAGTTCAGGACCTGCTTCGAAGTCCTCACCAACACTAGTCTTCTTCCAAGCTGCATCGTATCTTGAGAGAAACTCTTTGGTGGTGTCACCTTCAGATATTGCTTCAGCTGCAGTTTCAGCAGCAGCTCGTCCAGTTATCATTGCAGGATAGATTCCTTCTGCCTCGAGTGGGCATGGGAAACCTCCCGCATCGCCTATTAGTATCACATTGTCAGTATGAGTGTCATGTGGCTCACCTTGCCAAGGTAACAAGTGGGGATTACATTCTCTTGGTTTGGCATCTAGAATTCGTACGAGCCTCTGGAAGTATTTCAAGTTGACAAGACGGTTTAGATAGTAGAGAGGATTTTTGTCCCACCAAGTCATCCAATTTCCCAGACCAATGTGGAACCCGTCATTAAAGAACACTTGATACGCTGCAGGAAAAACAGCAGACCACCAGACAGCTAATGCTTCATCTCCCATGATATCATCAATCTTCTTGGGGTCAACTTGGAAATCATATTGCGGAACTAATGTGACTTCTTTCTGATTCCACCTTGAACGCAATCCGCTCTGTCGAGCGACCATGGAGATAACGCCATCAGCTCCAATTACAAATCCTCGGTATTTCTCCCCTTTCTCGTCTATAACTCCCACAACTTTCCCGTCTTCTTTTAGTAAGCCAACAACAAGGGTAGATGTCTTTAGCTCAGCACCAGCATCTGTAGCGAATTTAGCAATCCATGGATCGAACTCACTTCTGTAGATATTCATAGTAATGAAAGACTTGGCAGGTTCATAATTCACGGATTTTGTGGGGCGCGTCATGATATAACTCGAAACCACGCCATCTGAATCTACAAAGTAGTTCCTTGCAGCTGCACCTGCTCTCATCGAGGGGCATTTGTCTGGTGTAAGCTCCTTCATGATATCAAAATCTAGCCACATCCTAGGTCCTAAACCACAACCAGAAGAGTTCTTCTCTCCAGGTTTTCTACCACGTTCAAAGAATATTGTCTTGAGACCTTTCTCTGCAGCAACCCTTGCGGCTGTAGACCCTCCAGGACCTGCACCCACAATGACTACATCATATTCTTTCATATCGTCACCTCATTTATCTAAATCTTTGAGCAGTTTGTTCACCATTCTAAGCTTGCGCTGAAGATTGGTTTTTCGACGCTCTAAAAGAGCGCGTTGTAGGTCCACTTCAGGAAGGCTACTAATAGCTCCTAGAATTGACTCTTCAGGGAGCATCTCCTGCATCCCAGACATTTGAATCTGGGCAAATACTTCCTGAGTGAATGTAGGAGGCATGCTCTCCACAGTTGATTCAATAAATCTGTAGTTGAACAAGAGGTAGTCAGAAACATAGTTACTCATTTCTTCCATTACTGCTTTACCTCGATTCGTAAGACTATAGTGCGTTTTTTCTTTCGCAATACCTTTCTTAACAAGACCCTTCTTTTCAAGAGCCTTGAGTGTAGGATAAACAGTTCCAGTCTTTGGTTCCCATGCACCTTTGAAACCATCTCGAAGACCTCGAAGTATCTCATAACCATATTTCGAATTCTTTAGGAGTTGGATTAGAATCAACACCTGTATCGGAGTCAGTTTTTCAGGTGTGGGAAGGAATAGCTTGATCTGTTTACTCATCTATGTACCTCCACGAATCTTTGTAATTCTCCCAGTTTTTACTAGAACTACAAGCACGACAGGAATTGCAACCATTAGTCCTACTAGTACAAAGAAGACTGGATCGACAGACTGAGGTCCACTACCAACTACATATACTGAATTGGTAATCCCATCACTGTTCTCTATTACAATCTCAATTGTATTCACAATGGTTGGTAAACTGCTAAGTGAAATCTCAAGATTTGTTTCTAACCACTGAGGAAGAAATTCGAAATCTTCTTGATAAAACACATCACCATTCACAAGAACAGCTAGACTACCAGCTGAACTGTACATCTGTTTCACACAGTTCCAAGTTGACATATTGACAAAGAGTGTTTGCGAAGTTCCATCATAGATAGAGTCGTGAACTTCAATTAGAGGGGTTTCATAGAATCTCTCAACTCGATGAGCCCAATAATAGGTTCCCTCTCCACCAATTAATTGTACTTCCCAGACAATTTCTCCTGCGCGTGACACCTCAGCTAAGATGACTGGAACTTCTCGTGCTTGAACTAGTGCCATATTTCCATAAATCCCAAGAGTATTGCCATCAGGGAGTCTATCTGCATCACCTCCAGACTCAGAGAAGTAGTAGGTCTCGTTATGTGCGTACCATGACCAGACTTCATGTAGAATCTGATTCTCTTCATCAATCTCAAATTCAATGAACCCTGAAACTCCCGTGCCATCTTGAGACATTGAGGAAGGCACATCAGGATTGAAGAGACCGTTGTCAAACAAGATATACCGATTGCCACCCACCCATTCAAGACTATGAGGATAGTTCCAAATGGTATCGACCTCTGTTCCATTGATATCCAGGACTGTAAAGTTCCCATGACGCCCTGCTTTCCAAACAATCTCACCAGTATCTTTGTCAATCTTTAGGAGTGTATCTTGATTTCTAACATTCAACCAAATTGTATTCTCTACTTTATCCCATACAAAACTATTAGCATGCATCCAGTCAGCATACCCTCTGAATGTGTAGTTGTGACCAAGTGTAGTATGAATCGTTGAGTTGAATGGATAGTGAACACTGGCGTCCCATTGCCATAGAAGATCTCCCTCCCATGAGTATTCGGAGATTGTGTCATAAATTACTTCTAGACCATCCCACATCTCTCCTGCAGTAGTGGTCTCTAGAACCATGAAGGTGTCTGTTATTGGATTGTAATCTAGTTCATGATGACCTGCGGGTACTGGAAGTGTAACTCGCGTATCACTTTTGAAATCCCAGATTTCCATCCATCCATCAGACCCTCCCATGAGGACAGCAGTAGAATTAAGGAATTTGTGAACGCTGTGTAATGAATCATCTAGTTGAGCGACAAGTTGCCCTTCATCATCCAGTATCATAACTTTTCCTTCTCCAACCGACCCAGATGGACTACTCTCGTCTGTAATTATGACTTCAACACAGGGAAAGAGTGTTAGTCCAGGTGTATAAGCCTCAGTATCTGCTTGAGTCAACTTGATTTCAAGAACATCTGATGAATGGTAGAGCTTTGTATCCATTATTGTGGTGGAATATATCGTGTTCAAGCGGTCAATCTTGAGCGCATCTTGAAGAGGTCCATCGAAGCCCACCATTCCTCGTTGGAATTCAGATACTGCTGTTGTCCTACAACTGAATATCTCAGTTAATGTATCCATACTGACTGACATTGTTACATCTGGATTTTCAGGCGGATCTAGTCTTGCTTCGAGATCGATAGTATCATTGGTTACTATAAACCACAGATAGCCAGTATCAATAACTTCAAGCACAGCAGTTATCTCCCAACCAAGAGCAATCTCTTGAGCCTCCGGGTGATTTGCAGAAACATAATCGGAAAATATCGAGAAATTCATCATATCATCCCAACTGAAAGTTCTATCAGACAATGCTTCTTTGAGATCTGATTTTAATTCACGAATAATCGCAGGAGCCTCATCAAGGTTCAGCGGTTCTGGTGGAGGAGGATTCAACATTCCATTCAATACAAAGAGAAATGATGGAACAGTAATTGCTACTATGATTATCACTGCGAGAAGTCCTTTGGTTCTGCGTCTCATGGTCAACACCAACTAGATTTATACTGCGTAGATTTCTACGCAGTAGTATTCTACCTATATTTAACATATCCCCTCGACAAAGCACGAAATAGCGCTAATTTATTCGTCATTAGATGTATCTTCATCCAGAGGGGAGTGTTCCTTTAAATATCAGAATCAGGGGGCGATGCAGATCGTCTTCCTAATGGAAATACTATTGGGATTTTCAGAAATATGGCGTTGGTTCAATCTAGGCCTGTCCCTGTCATCTTTGCGGAGGTGACGCGCGAGGGTGAAACCGCCGGGGAGATCCAAATTCTTGGAGGAAACGGTACCTACTATTGGGCTCATCGACTTGAGAGATTCTATGAAACCCCTCTGATTGAGGTCAATGAGCAGGATGTTGACCTAAGCACTCATTCTCTATCTGCGAACATCTCGGTTTGGAATTGTGTAAAGCAGATGGCCACCTCAAGTGGCGAGGTCAAGTTTCTTGTTGAAGGTTCCGAAATCTATCAAGATACATTCGAATTCCAACCACAGTGGCT
>JBHLPA010000186.1:0-5492 GCA_048939935.1 Promethearchaeota archaeon
AGAGCTAGATTTTCTTGGTGAGCTTCCAACATCAAGAAAGCTTCGCAGATACTGATGCTTAAATAGTGAACACACGAAAGCAGCAGGAACAAGAATGGATGAAGACAGTTCGAATTCAGAGGACATGGCAGAGGACCTCATCGACGCGATTGATGATGACGCAAAAGATGAAACTGATGATGGACTCACCCAAAAAGAAAGAGAGATAGAAATCAGTAGAGAGTCTGAGCGCCAAAAAAAGGCTCACGAACTGAGGAAACAATTGAGAAAGCGGCAATTAGGGTTGCTTACCTACAAGTGGCCGGCAATTGTTTTGATTTTGGGAGGGGCTATGGCAATAACTACCGAATTTCTTGACGTGATGGTTCGTGAACCAGGTGTACCTTCGGAAGTAGGATTTGGCACCTTCATCGAAGCTCTGATTAGAACAGGAGGCATCATCTATGTGTTCCCATTAATTGCGGGTGTTTTAATGATTATACTGAGTTACTTCGCCTATAGAAATCCGAGAGCAACTTGGTTGGCTCTGATTCCTGCTGCGATGCTTGGTATGTCAGGTGGTACTGTATACTTCTTAATCACATTTGCAGTGACCGCAGATCCCAGTCTTGAAGGGTTACTCTATGCATCTCCCGTTCCCTTATCAATGATAATTGCTGGAGTTATTGCTCTGTTAGCTATTGCCATGAAAGAAAAAGAGGATTAATCTGATATGAACTCCTCGAGTCGACCCTCATCTTCAAGCAGAGTCATCCAATCAATTCGAGCAGGTGTAGAACCATTCTTCATCAAGTCTTGAATTTTCTCAGCAGTTTCAGGAGCACTCAGGTTTGTGGTGTCAATCTCGTAGACCTTTGACTCACCAAATGAGTCGAGCGCATCCATCTGGCAGACTCCAAACACCTCAGCTTCAACATTCTCATTGACCTTTTCCTTAGAGTAACTCCGTTCTGATAATCGTTCTTTGAGTGTTTCTGGATGAGTTCGAAGAATGAACACCCATTCCACCGTTGAACTCGGGACAAGGTCTATGTAATGACCTTCAATGATGTAACTCTTACTCTTATCTGAGGTCAGTTCAACAAGTGCATCAACAAGACAATCCTCGTTTATGATACCAGTGTTCCGTGCTTTGTCCTCTGCAGTTATGCAACCATACTCATCTGCAAGTTGACCAAGTGAAATCACTTCTACACTCAGCTTACTACCAAGTATCTTTGCAACCATTGTCTTCCCGGTTCCAGGTGAACCGCCTACAAGTATGACAGGCATAAGGGTGTTTCACTTCATCATCAAGATAAGGTTTGAGAAAGTAGCACAAAAATCCGCGTGCATAATTGATAAAAGAAGTTTGAATTCCGTCTTACACAGCCATGAATACCCCTTATAGTATCCGGCAATTTCACCCGGATGATATCAAACCAGTAGTGTCAATCAACCAGAGATGTCTCCCTGAGAACTATCCAGACCAGTTCTTTATGGGCTTGCATTATCATGCACCTAAGGCATTCTTTGTAGCTGAATATGATGGAGAGATAGTAGGCTATATAATGTGCAGGATTGAACGAGGAATCTCTGGGTTTGGCAAGCGTCCAGTAAAGAAAGGTCACATAGTATCAGTCGCCGTCCTGAGGACACTCAGAAAAAAAGGAATTGGGACCGCACTAATCACTGCGGGAATGGAGGGCATGGCGGAATATGGTGCAAGCGAGTTCTATCTCGAAGTCAGGAAGACCAACGAAGATGCACTTACAGTATACCAAAAGCTTGGATATTCTGTACGTCGAGTGTTGAAAGGGTATTATCGTGATGGAGAAGATGCATACCTCATGATCAAGATGAGCGAGGACTCCTTAAAGGAAGGAGACACATATGAGTGACCAGATTGAGGTCCCGCTCATTCCAGAATGTTCTGCGTGTATTGTAAATAGCCTGAAGACACTCATTCCGCTTCTTACAGAAGACAGTGACGAACAGAACAGATTATTCTCATTAGCATTCAAACGATTATCTGAAGGTTACAGAGAAAGACTTACTCCTATTCTTCTTTCAATAAAACTCTACCAAGAGCTCTATACAATTGAGGGTATTGATGACCCATATTATGAGATAAAACGTCTCAGCAAGGAATACGCACTCAAGGCGCTTCCTGTTGTGGAGAAGAAGATTGATGAGCTTGAAGGATATGAGAGATTAAGGGCATGTCTAGCCGCGTCAATTGCTGGCAATGTGATTGACTATAACACAGGTGAGCATAAACCAGATCTTGAGAGTCTTGTCGACGTTTTTGACTCTGTTTTGGAAGAAGGATTTGCCCTTGATGACTCAGAATATCTTTGGAGGTCTCTCAATGACCGGATAGGCAAACTCCTCTATGTTGCAGATAACGCAGGAGAGGTCATTCTTGACATCCCCATGCTTAGGTTTCTGAAGGAACTGGGATGGAAGACAACCTTTGTTGTCAAAGGTAGGCCGATGATCAATGATGCAACAGAGGATGACATTCGCGGTACTGAAATCGAACAACTCGCAACCATTACAAATAGTGGAGCATGGGCACATGGTGTACCTCTGAAATATGTGAGTAAGGAGTTCATCAAACTTGTGTCAAAGAGTGATATTGTAATAGCAAAAGGTCAGGCGAACATCGAGACTGTTCCAGAAATTCAGAAAATGACATGTGTAGAGACCTACTATGTCGTAAAGGCGAAATGTTCCCACATCTCACAGGCAATTGGAGCTTCTCGAGGTGACAATGTAGTTCTTAGACGTCCCAGAATTACAGCTCGAAGGTAATGTTTAAAAACTGAAAACTCTGCGAAGTGCATGTACAGTTTTCTTGAACTGGTCAAAACTAGTCAGTATTATGTCAACTGACTGCTGGACCAGGAAAGGGAGGAACTAATTGATGAGTCAACAGGTACCGGTGATAGTACTAAAAGAAGACACCGAGAGAACGCGTGGCCGTGACGCACAGCGAAATAACATCATGGCCGCTATTGTGATTGCTGAATCAGTGAAGTCCGCTCTTGGACCCAAGGGTATGGACAAAATGCTCGTTGATAGCTTCGGCGATATTACGGTGAGTAACGATGGAGCAACCATCCTGAAAGAGATGGATGTTGCACATCCTGCAGCGAAGATGGTGATTGAGGTCGCAAAGACCGTGGATTCAGAAGTCGGCGATGGTACAACCACAGCCGCAATCTTGACAGGAGACCTACTCAGACATGCTGAGACTCTCCTTGACAAGAAAATCCATCCGACAACCATCATCAGTGGATACAGGAAAGCTACACAAAAAGCACTAGAGGTAGTTGATGAGGTTGCTGAGAAGGTAGATCCAGAGAGCAAGGACTACAAAAGGATCCTCACGGATGTTGCTAAGACTTCGATGTCGAGTAAGTTTGTGTCAACATCTAGAGACCCACTCGCAAAGATTGTTGTTGAGGCGGTCCTTTCTATTGCCAAGGATGTTCCTGAAGGCGAAGAGCTTGACATTGAGAACATTCCACGTCAGAAACAAGAGGGAATGCAAGTAGACAAGACTGAACTTGTGAAGGGTCTGGTTCTTGATAAAGAGATAGTCCACGCTGGAATGCCTAAGAAGATTGAGAACGCTAAGATCGCTCTCATTGAAACAGCACTTGAGGTCAGTAAGACCGAGTTTGATGCCAAGATCTCGATAACCGATCCGACCGGGATGCAGAGTTTCCTTGATGAAGAGGAAAAGATGCTGAAGACTATGGTCGAGAAGATTGTAGAGGCTGGTGCAAACGTTGTAATTGCTCAGAAAGGTATTGATGACGTTGTTCAGCACTACCTTGCTAAGGAAGGCATACTCGCAGTCAGGAGAATCAAGAAGTCAGATGTTGAACGAGTGCACAAGACTACAGGTGCAACAATCGTTTCAAAGATTCAGAATCTTACTGCAAGCGACCTAGGCAAAGCCAAGCTCGTTGAGCAGAGAGATGTTGGAGATGACAAGATGTTGTTCATTGAAGGCACTCCAAAGTCAAGCGTCGTCACACTATTAGTCAGAGGCGGAACTGACCACATCGTTGATGAGGTTGATCGTGCTCTAAATGATGCACTCTATGTTGTGAGGGATGTTGTCATGCATCCTGCAGTGACATACGGTGGCGGTGCACTTGCCGCAGAGATATCCAAGCAGCTGAGAGATTATTCTACGACTCTCGAAGGTCGTGAGCAGTATGCAGTAAACTCATTTGCAGATGCAATTGAGTCACTACCTAACGTTCTAGCTGAGAACGCTGGTCTTGACCCAATAGATGTGATTGTCAATCTACGAAAAGCACACACAGAGGGTAAAGTTCATCATGGCATCAATATCACAAAGGGCAAAATAGATGACATGAAAGCAGCTCGTGTTGTTGAAGCAGCGATTGTCAACCGGCAGATTGTTATGTCAGCATCTGAGGCTGCTCAGATGATTCTCAAGATTGACGATGTCATCAGCTCCAAAGGCGGACCCGATATGGGAGCCGGACCTGGAGGCGCTGGCGACTTCGGCGATGACGAATAGAAAGAGTCAAACGTAGAACGAAATCAGGTGTAGCTCATGCCAAAAGACTCTGAACCATCAAAAGAAGAAGCGACTGATACCAATGAATCAAAAGAACCCACTATCGAAGAGATAGTTGCTCTATTGACCAATATTCCAGGTGTGGGTCCAAAGACTGCAGAAAAACTAGCTGCTGCAGGATATGACACACTGGAAAAGGTCGTGGAAGCAGACAAGGAAGAACTCGCTGCAGCCGTTGCAGGACTGAGTGTTGCCAAGGCTGAAGCCACAATTGCTGAAGCTGCTGATCTTCTTGAGAAGGTCAAGTCCGGTGCCATCGACCTTAGTGGCAAGAAGTCCAAGAGAAAGAAAGCCGCTGAGCCAGAACCTGACAGGCATGAGTTAGAACCCATCGAGGCAGTCGCAAGAGCTGAGGAACGAAAGAGGCTCGTGACAGGATACGATGAAGAGAAAGCCAAAATGGGAATTCCCATAGGTCCAAAGTGGCTAACGAAATTTGAAAAAGCACGTATCATTGGTGCACGAGCACTTCAAATCTCTATGGGAGCTCCTGTGTTAATAGACATGAAAACAGCTCCAAAGGGACGTTTCGGATTTGCCGAAGCCGAGCTCAAATCTGGTAGATTGCCTATGACCGTTCGAAGAACTCTCCCCACGGGAGAATTTCATGACATCCCACTATCTATTCTATTAAAGAACACGAGATTGGACTAGTACCAATCTCGTTGCTCATTTTCTTTTCCAGCACCATTCTGTGCAATCATACTATGTCTTAAAAGCGACATAGCACTAATTTTGTATTCCTAGTGGTGAGTGAAATTGCAGGCTTTACTACCAGACTCAGAACTCGTCGTTAAAATCCTTCTCGGATTTGTAGTTGGTGCACTCATTGGATTGGAACGTCAGAAGAAATTAGAGTCTGAAAGGGTTGTCGGGGTTAGATCTT
>JBHLPA010000187.1:0-5464 GCA_048939935.1 Promethearchaeota archaeon
AAGGTAACCTGCTGCAATGAGGGACACAAGTGTTAGTCCTAGCATAGTGACAGTCAAGATGAGCTCTGCACTTGTTGAAAACAGAACCCATGATGCATAAGCTGCAATCAGAATAGGGATAAAATCAATGAACCCACCCACCAGCGACATACTAATCTTTTCTGTCCTCCCCATAGGTTTCAAATCAAACTTCCATATTTTTGGAAGACCTTTGAGAGTGATGCATTCCAGAGTTTCTCCTTCTTTCTCATAAAATGGACAGTGTCTACATAGATAATAGGTTTCAATTACTGTAAAATTGAGGACAATTATTGCAGCAAACAGGATGAATACCCACCAGATGTCTATCAAGAATGCTGCGACCCCTACAGCTAAGAACTGCAGAGCTCTAAATGGAAAATGACTTCTCCTGAAGCATTTTACCAGTTCCTCATCGTATCTGCAGTTTAGTTTACCATCCAACTCACAAGCAACACAGACACTAGCGTCTTTTGAGGTACATAGGACATACTCTTTGCCTTCAGTCATTGGAAAGCACGACATCATTATGAGCGGTCCTCACTACTTTAGACCTTTGGTTTCAGTTTGTCTAACAAACATCAATTAATAGCTGAGTTGTTTGAAAACTAATAACAATCTGTGAGAGATTTGCTGAATGACACGAGAAGTCAAGGTTGTTCCGTACAACAGTGATTGGCCAAGATTGTATCAGTTAGAGGTTATTAGTTTGAGAAAGGTGTTAGGAAACGAAATTGTTTCGACTTCTCACATAGGTAGTACCTCTATCCCTGGAATGATGGCGAAACCTATCATAGACATTCTCTTAGAAGTGAAGAGGATTTCAAAAATCGATGACTACAACGATGACATGGTGAAGCTAGGGTATAATCCTCGTGGTGAATTTGGTATCCCTGGTAGACGCTACTTCAGTAAGAGTGATTCTAATGATGTCCGAACTCACCATGTTCATGCATTTCAGTTGGGGGATATTGGTCTGGAACGTCATCTTGCTTTTAGAGACTACATGATTGCCCATCCTAAAGATGCGCGAGAATATGCTCAATTAAAATTGAATCTTGTACGGGTCTTTCAATGGGATATTGATGGATACTGTAAAGGAAAGGAATCTTACATAGATGACATGGAGAAGAAGGCGCTCCTCTGGTATCGTTCACTGAGGGACACGAACTAGGATAATTCTGAGAATCTAATTCAGAGACTCAGAAGGAATGTATATTGGTCGTCTTCGATGCTGAGTTTACTCTCAATGAGCTTGCCAGTTCTGTGAATGAAGTCAATCATTGGGATATTCTTTGGATGCACATAAGCAATGAATTTACTGACACCCTTACTTTTCGCTATTCGCATCATTTGTTGCAGAAGGAACGTACCAATACCTATACCTTGGTATTCATCCTGGACAAGAAGTGCAAATTCCGCCTCATTGGTGCTTCTATTGAGTAAGTATCTCCCCGCAGCGATAATCTTCTCACACTCCTCGTTCTCGTTTAATACTCCTACAAGTGAAATATCCGACTCCTGATCTACATTGTAGAATTCCTGTAGTGTCTGCCTACGAAGACTTCTCAAAGGCGTAAGGAATCTGAAGAATATCGATTCTTCACTAAGACCATAGAAGAGTCCCTTGATTCTATCCGCATCATCAGGGCGGATAAGTCTAGCATGAACAGTAATCCAACCTTCTGGGCCCTCAAACTCCTGTTGTGCTTCATACTCTGTCGGGAAGTAGGTTCCTCTTGAGAGAAATGGTACTTGATCTTCGAATACATAATGCATCTCTTTGGCTGCTTCTAGAAGGCTATTTCTGAATTCTGGATGTGCGATTGCAATAAGAGATAGAACTCGCTCACGAATTGTTCTTCCTCGGAGTGTCGCAAAACCATATTCAGTGATTATGACATCCACATCACCTCTTGTTGTAACAACACCAGCACCCTCACTAAGTCTAGGTACAATCTTTGATACTGTACCATTCAGTGCAGTGGATTTGACACAGATGATAGACCTACCACCTTCCGATCTGGACGCTCCTCTGATGAAGTCTACTTGTCCTCCTATTCCACTATAGAATTCATGGCCAATAGAATCTGAGCAGACTTGCCCAGTCAGATCCACCTCAAGTGCTGAATTGATTGCAAACATCTTTCTATTTTGACTGATGACATATGGGTCATTTACATAGGAGGTTTCTCTGAAATCAAAGAGGGGATTGTTGTTCACATATTCGTAGAGTTTCTTTGTTCCCATAGCAAAACTTGCTGTGACCTTTCCTCGGTTGATGCTCTTCTTTGCATTCGTGACTACGCCGCTTTCAATCAGATCAATGATGCTGTCACTAAATGTTTCGGTGTGAATTCCGAGGTCCTTTGCTCCGGAATCAATGAGGCTTGTTGTGACTGCCTTGGCAATGGTACCAATCCCTACCTCGATTGTTGATTCATTCTCCACCAGTCTTGCCGCATATTCTCCAATCTGATTCTTTAACTCGCTGACCTCTGGTGCTTCAAACTCTCTTAAAGGCTCAGTAAAAGGTACTAGGTAATCAATATCTTTCAAGTGTAAATATGAATCGCCATGAGTGACTGGCATACGTTCGTTGACCTGAGCTATAACCATGTCTGCGTTTTCTGCTCCAGTTTTTGTAATATCCACAGATATTCCAAGTGAACAGTAACCGAACTCATCTGGGGGACTAACTTGGATAAGCGCTACATCTAAGGGTATTCTTTTGGTCCGGAAGAAGAAAGGAATATCCGATAGTGGTGCTGGAGTATAGTCTGCACGACCTTCTGAGACTGCGTTGCGTATATTGTCAGAAACGAAGAAAGTATTGTGTCTGAATTGAGTCTGAAATTTCGGGTCTGCTGATGGGGTGTTTCCGATTGTCAGTAGATGGACAATCTCATTATCAGCCATCTTGTCAGCATTCTTTCCAAGTTCTTGCACAAGGTGATATGGTACTCCACAACCTGTACCAAGGAGTATCCGAGTGCCTCTTCTGATTTTCGAGATGGCTTTTGTAGCTGTAACAATCTTGTCCTTATACTTCTCTGTCCATTCTCCTTTGGCATTCATTTGTATCGCCTCAGGTCAAAGTAGCTTTTACGACTGATTTGATTTGAGCCTTTCGAACCCATACTCAAGACTCTTTTCCAAGAAGTTTTAACAGCGTGACTTCACTGAGCAATCCTAGTTTTTCAGCAATGGACTCGACAGCTAGCATGGTAGGATTTTCAGAATCCAGTACAAATAATGGGTCTCCTCGATAGTTCGCCTTTGAGAGTTCATCATCACTAGGAATCATCCCAATGAGATCCAGTCCCTCCGCTTCGAACTGTTTTCGAAGGTCATCCTCCATGTCTGCTGGAAATCTATTTCCAATCACTACTATCTTCTTGAACTCAATGTGAACCTCCTTAGCCAAGTCTCTGATTCTTAAGGCTGCTTCAAATGCAGCTCTTGATGGGTCAACAACTATGATAAGAATGTCTACATTTCGGTTGGTCCTTCTACTAAGATGTTCTAAACCTGCACTCATATCCATCAAAGTAATCTCATAGTTCTTGCTTAGAGTATCAAGTATCTGAGTCAGAAGTCGATTTACGTAGCAGTAACAACCTTCTCCTTCAGTTCTTCCCATTGCAAGGAAATCGAACTTTGAATCCTCAATGAGCGACTGGAAAATCTCTCCCTCCAGCACATCCTGTTTTGCCACCTCTCCACCATAAGTGCCTTCATCGATGTCCTTTCGGAGTCTAGTTGCAATTGACCCTACTGTTTTTGGGACATCGATTCCTAGAGCCCTTGGAAGGTTCAACACAGGGTCCGCATCAACAACAAGAAGATCTCTCTTGGTCTTCTCCGTGACAATACGAGTTAGAAGAGCAACTGCCGTTGTTTTTCCAACACCACCCTTGCCTGAAACCGAGATTACAAGACGTTCTCTCATATGAGTTGTTTTCACTCCTCTTTCCATTTACCCTCTTGGATGTACTTTGGAATACCACTCGAATCTCGTGGACCAACTTTTATTGTCCAACCGCTGACCTCTTCAGTTTCACCACTGATTCTTGCTGCCATTCCTGGACTGATCAGGATTTTGTGGTTCACTTTGTCGGCTACTTTGTATTCCTCAAGAGCTTCCGCGACACTCTCAGCTGTTAGCTTTCGACCTGCCACTGCAGACTGAACACTCATTCCCTCTGTATCAACTACAAGCAAGTATGCGCTAACACCTGCCTGTTTGATGTCGCTCTCGACAGTGAAGTATGTCAGAGCAAAATTCGTGGTATACATTAAAGGCGAGTCAGAATTCACTTCTCCGAATTCCATCAGTCCTGGCTCGACTGCTACTGGTTTTACTGGGTCTGTATAGAGGTTGCTACGGAGGAACGTCAGAGGGAGATTGGTCCACATGTCTATGCTATGTAGGACAAGTATGTCAGCATATCTTACAATCTGAGCTGAACCTGTTAATACCTCATCCCACTTTGTAAGCTCTGGAGCTTCTCCTTCTTTGTGATCT
This sequence comes from Promethearchaeota archaeon, assembly GCA_048939935.1. Taxonomy (GTDB): domain Archaea; phylum Asgardarchaeota; class Thorarchaeia; order Thorarchaeales; family Thorarchaeaceae; genus SMTZ1-45. The sequence continues at coordinate 4,547 of JBHLPA010000187.1, forward strand.
GCCCAAACGGAAATTGGCGTACCGAGTAAAGGATAACCTAAGAGTTCGTTATCCTCGAGAATTGATGATCTTCTTAGCTGAGTCAAATCATCTATTGTTGTTCCAAGACCTGTCCTAGATACAGTGCCTGGGTCAAGAACAATGTCTTCCACCCCTATAGCTCGTAACGTACTCACTAGTGACGAAAGATTGTCGAGACTACCCGGCGCATAAGCCACAAGTGGTAGATTGTGCTTTGCTGCAAGCTCACCAACCTCCGCCCATGTGTCCAAGGTTGCTGCATAGAGCAAAGGTCGTTTGTCTGCTATTACTTTAGCAGCCGCTGTAAGCATCTTTGGGTCCAATGAGCAGAGCATTATTGGCCAGTTAGTCAATTCAGACAGCGTCTTCGCTGCTTTAGCGAATATCTTGGGATCTTGAGAAACTCCACGAAGAGCAACTCCATCCAAACTGAGATTCGTTCCAATATAGACATATGTCCACTCTTCTATAGATTTCACTCTTGCAGCTAGAGCATCTGTGTCAAGATTGTCTGGTACATCAAGGAAGAATGCAGTCGGATTGCTCCATCTCAGGTCATGTCTATAGAGAACTAATTTGCCACCAATACTTGCGGCATTGTCTCCCACACCAATTACGACCTCTCTAACTGGTGGTCGAACTAGTTCTTGGATTTTTTCTAATTTCTTGGTATATTTTGCTTCATCAAAAAGAGGAGTGCACGATTTGAGTTTGACCGTATGTTCAGCCATTTTTGTAGCAAATGCCATGCAGTTTGCTTCTCCACACTCCTTACAGTTCGTCCCTGGAAGTAGTGGATAAATCTCAAGCGGACCAGGTAACTTCGCCATTAGGCTCCCTCCGGTATTGTCAGTGTGGTCCAGTCGGCATATTCCTCAGGATTGACTTTTTGTTTCT
>JBHLPA010000188.1:0-5436 GCA_048939935.1 Promethearchaeota archaeon
ATTGTGGGGACCTTTTCGACCAGGTGCGGGAACAAAGGGCTCAGACTATGTCCGAATTTACAACTCTAAGATAACAGATGAAGGACTTGTTGATGAAAACAAGAAGAACCGTTTTCTCGGAGACGCTGTTGTTTCGATGTTGTACTTGATTAGAGAAGAACTTGAAGAGCTAAATATAATCGAGAATCCATTCATGCAAGCATTACTCGTATCGGTATTTGGTAGCGAGTTTGTCGAGTCGAGGACAACAGGAGCAGACTTCCAACTAGAGGTATACGCAAAATCTGACAACAACATGGTCGTGTTGATGAAGAAGCTCGCAGAGGTGACTAGGGAGTGTAGTACCAATTGGTTGTATGATCCAATAGAAGGAACACCACATTTACCCACATGGTTATGCTGGTGGAAAGGACTCGAACCAGAAATTGTCACTGATGTCGAGAGAGTGTTTGCAGGAGAAAGTGTTCATTTCAATATATTAGTGAAAAACTCCACAGGTCGACAACTGGAGAATATATCAATCTCATACATAATAGAAGATTCTGAGCGAAATCCTGTAGAAAATAAGATATTGACCATTCCGACAATTCAGAGTGGAGAAATTCATGTAATCGAAGTTTCCTTTGAAACAAGGAAGAATATCACAGCTTACAATATACTTGCGGAAGTTGGATTCGTAGGGAGAGTCATCAGCCTAACCAGCACTATCAATATGTACTGGATGAAAGCATCAATACAACCCGGAACGACAACTCAATTTGCAGATGGGAAAACTCCTGTCCTGTTCAATGGACAAATAGAAACTAACTATCCAACACAAACCAAGGTTAATTGTCGGATCAGTGTTATCGCTCCCGGAATTGAGAGAGTTCTTGTGTCCTCTGGAGACACCATTCAAGTCGAAAGTAGCGAAGCTACTGAAATCGACCAGACAAAATTCCTTCCCATCCTCGTTCCTTCAGATGTTGCGAGTGGAGTAGAAAGATGTGTACTTCAACTGCAACTGCTAAATCAAGATGGCACGGAAATTTCTGAAGCAGTATCAAAACCGTTCTATGTTGGCTTTGTAAAGAGAGGACCTCAGGTGATAATCAATGCAGATTTAAAGAGTAGCTACAAGCTAGGAGATCTGGTTTCAGGGGAGATAGTGGTAAAGAATCTCGGAAAGCAAATTAATCCAAACTCACGAGTGGTATTAGAATTCAAGAGTGACTCTGGGAGAACACATCTCATAGAAGAATTCCTTAAGGAAGAAATTACTAAAGGAATAGTGGGCTTTCACTGGAAGATACCAGCTTTGTCTGTGGAGAGTTCAGCTGACAGGGTAGGAATATTGAAGGCAATTTTGAAAGATGGTGGAAAAGAGATTACATCATCTGAGTCAGATAGATTGAGAATCGAACAGGTCACTACCCTAGTCAATATTGATTCACTCAGAGTTCCTCAACACTCGCATATAGGAGGTAAAATTTCTGGATGGTTGAGAATAAGAAGGAACACAGAGGAAGGAGACCCTGCAATTCTCAATATGTCTTTTGTATATCCAGATGAGGATGAACACCATGTGCTTAGTCAGCCTGTAAAACAGAGTAAGAATCTCTCGGTAGCTTTTGGGCCCGTGATTATACCAGCGCCACGAGTTGATTCAGACCATAGAACAATCAAACTAGTAGCTACGTTAAGCTATGCAGGAGTTGAAGTTGACCGAAGATCAACAGAGATAAGCCTGTTAGGAGGGCCCACCATGGATATCGCAAAGATTGAATTTATCGGACTACCTAATTTTGCGGCTCCAGATGAATTGATTCAACCAACTGTGCAACTCACCAGCAATTTAGAGGAAAAAAGTAGCTGTGTTCTCACTGTTGAATTAGAATCAGTTGGTGGAAACCAGAACCTTCTCTCGCAAGAAATTAACCTTCAGCCAAGAGAAGAGAGATTGTTTCCAATACCAGTAAGAGTCCCTTTGAGTGCAGAGATGAGCACAGCCCATCTACGAGCAACACTAAGGTGTGAAAAAAGGTCTTATGAGAAGAAAGAAAGGTTCAAGATTAAGGCTATAGAGTCACCACTTTTCAAGATAGAATTTTCAATCAGAAATGAAACAGGGGATGAAATACCTGGACTTGTGGCAAGGCTATCAACAATAGAAATTATCACCAAAATCGAAAGTATTCGTGAGAAACTTGGTGACTTAACATTGTGCGTTCGGATCATGTCAAGAAGAGATGTTATCAAAGAATTTGAAATACCACTGCCAGACCCTGAAGCAAAAACAAACATTATCAGAATTAATTGGGTGACTCCGCCTATCGATGTTGTTACAGGATATTATGTTGATGCTGTTGTCCTGGATTCTGGTCGACCTCTTCCAGCAAGAGCCCTTGAGATGGTAAAGCGACAATTTACAGTTTACTAGAACCAAGTGAGTTCTATAGTCATAAAATAATCATAAGACTGTGTTTCTATAATAGAGAATTATGAGAGCTTCTTCTGGAAGATACAAACGTTACGACCTTTGCCGATTCATTCTTCGTGTAATTATGATTCGACTTTTGCCGATATTCAAATGAAAATTGTTATATTGGCTAATTAATCGATGGTCCTAGGGGTTCCTAAGGCAAAGCTATAAATGCAAAATTTTGGCGGCAGGTTGGTAACCGGACCTAACAAGTATAATATAATATATACTCATAGAACATTCAATGAAACTTTCGACTGAAATGACTAATGCTTAGAACAATTACAAAACTTGGATGTGAAAAGATTGCTGGATATTCTGGCCAATCCGGCTGTATCCGGATTATTGGTTATGACAATAGTAGGTGCTTTAGCGTACAAGCTGAATTTTGTCGACATCTCAGGTCTAATCAGTGCATTTGTCGTTGGTTTCACGATTTGGTATACAGGCGGAGTTGTATCATTCGTCATCATTCTGTTCTTTTTCCTGAGTGCAGGTCTAGCAACTAAGATGAAGTACAAAGAGAAGGCCAAACAGAATCTCGCTCAAGAAGGAAAAGGAAAGCGCTCATGGTCTAATGTCTTTGGAAGTGGAATCATCCCTATGATCTTCTCAATAGGGATGTATATGACTGGCCCTGAAATAGCACCTAATCTCGCAGCTGCCGGTTGGCCATTTCTTATGTTTGGCGGGTACATCGGAGCTGTTGCCACGACAAGTGCAGATACATTGGCAAGCGAAATTGGCGTATTTAGTAAAAGCAAACCCCGGCTTATCACCAACTTACGGCGCAAAGTCCCACGAGGAACAATCGGAGCAGTTTCACTTCTTGGTGAAGGTGCTGCCTTATTTGCTGGTTTATTCATCGGGACCCTTGCACTCGTCATAGCTCTGGTTGCACCGGGTTTGGTTCCAGCAATAACTAGCAATGAACAGGTAATTATTCTAGTACCATTGTCAGTACTAACTGCATTCATCGGATGCAATCTTGACAGTCTTTTTGGAGCTGTACTTCAGAACAGATTCGTCTGCGAAATCTGTGGTGCGATAACAGACAAGGAATTCCACTGCAGTTATGAAACAAAATACGTTGGTGGTTTCAAGAAATTCACTAACATGCATGTCAATCTCGGCTCATCGGGTATGGGTGCCACACTCGGGATAATTCTAGGTGCTGGACTTTTCGTCTGGATACTTGGAGGTCTCTTTTTCTGGATAGCAGCTTCATCAAGCAGTTAGTCGTATTTCCTCATACTTGATAGCAGACTCCAGTGCCTTAACTGTGTCCGATCCCCCCACTATTTCCTGAATCAAACCTGCTACAGCCCATTGCGTAATATCGTTGGTTGTGGCCCCACACTCAACAAATTCGGCGTCGCTTTCCTTTGCTATTATTTTATACCTATGTGGATAATCCCGAATTATCATAGTTGCATCTGTCATCTTCCGTATTGTTGCGATTGGTCTTGGTTTGATAGATTTCTTGATGTATTTCCATGCTTGATTTGATATCAACAGATAATCAGCTTGTGAGAGAACGGGTTTTAGTCTTGGAAGTCCTAGTTCCCAATATGGAATTGAACAACGATAGAAAACAGGAATCCCATTTGTCCTGGCATTTGCAGCTACTGAAGCCGCTACTTCTACAAATAACTCGCCGATATAGACAGCTTTTGCACCCTTAACAATCTCCCAAGGCACCTGAGAAGGGGATGTGATAGAAAGCGATGTTGAGGGACCAACCCCAACAAGAGTTCGTGACCCCTTTGGTTCACTTATTATTATGGACTCGTTGGTTTTCTTATCGTCCTCAACGACAATATGACGTACATCAATGTTACCCTGAATGAGGTTTGCGATAATACTCCACCCGTCCATATCATTTCCAACAGATGAGATAAGTGAGGTTTCCAACCCTTCACTGGATAGTGCTAAAGCTAGATCAACTGAAGGACCACCAAAATGACGTTGTGGAGAACTACAACTCGTGAGTCCCCCGACCGGTGGCATCTTCTCACAACCAACATGAGTGAAGTAAGCGGAAGCACCAAAAACCACAAACTCAGGACGTTCATAATTCTTTGAACCATCAAGAATAGCTTTGGCTCTGGTTCGTGCGAAAATCTCAAACAATGTCGATTCTGGTAAACCTTGTTCTCGATATAGTGTAGCCAATCGAACCAAATAGTCCTCAAGGAGAAAGGCTGTCAATTCTTCAACATCTGAAGGAAGACCTTCAAAGTAGAATCTGGCCAGACCCCAACCACTTCTTGTCAGTTCATGATAGACAACACGCTTTCCGTTATGGATAGTGGAACCTGTTTTTATCAGTCCGAACTGTTTCAGTGTCTTAAGGTATGATAGAATACTTTTGTTGGAGTGAGTGAGATTTTCCACCAAATCTCGTTGAAGTACACGGCCTGATTCATCAAAACTTGAGAGCACTCCACGAGCCAACCGTGATCCAAGAACTGACCGAATGAACTCATCACGACGTGATGGGTCCGAGGGCAAAAAGAGAAGGTAAGGCCATAATGCATCTGATTCTTTAGTAATTTCCATTCCCAACATCTTCAAATAGCGGTTTAGTATGCAGACTCAGTGTACAATCCTACCTATGTAGTTTACTAATGTACACTAAATTGGAGAGACCTCAATGTCAAGCTTTACAAAATCAGTTGCGTATCCCTGGGCACTCACAGGAATCTTTGGTGCCTTTCATCTAGTTCTCACCTTCCTTCCATATTCAGTACTTGGTACTGGAGGAGGCTTTCTAACGTGGGGTATGGTATCAGCACCGATTGTTGGGTTTCTACTAGGCCCATTCTATGGAACTATCGCTGTACTAGCAGGATCTCTAGTTGGTACGGGGATTTTCAATCTTGGAGGAATACTTGGACCAATTGTCCCAGTTTTGGCGCCTACTGCGGGAGCATTTGCTGCAGGTGCTTTGAGAACTGGTCGTGTTCGAGAAT
>JBHLPA010000189.1:0-5398 GCA_048939935.1 Promethearchaeota archaeon
CCGCAACAGATGTGGCTTCATCAATCAAACGTAGTGCTTCCACTACCTCATCAGTCATCCCAAGTTCAATATCCATCAAGATATACGCATGTACTTTTTCAGTCATCTTAGTTCCTCCGTTCTCTATCAACTATATTCTTTGATTACCACAATGGTTTCAACATCATTTATACCTTCAATCTTCTGAATCTTCTTCAGAATTAGGGACCGCGTTTTTGTTAGATTCCTACTTTTTATGCTTAATAGATAATCATGAGTCCCTGCTAATGCAGCAGCTTTCTCAACTCCCTTAATATCAAATAATGCTGGAAGTAAATCACCAGTCATCGGCTTTACTTTGATGAGTACAACAGATCGGATGTCCGAAGCCTCCAACGCAACAACTCCAATCAGTACAAGTATGATTCCAAAGAGCTTGAGTGACCATATGAAAGCAGATGGATCCAAGACTCCGAAAATTCCAGGAAGCAAAAGACTTCCAATCACAGTGATAGGTATTCCTAATACAACCGATATCGATGAAAGTGAGTTCACAACTGCCATCTTTCCTCTTCCTAGAGCTCGAACATACATGATGATTGAGAAAAATGTAGCCAGGGAGCTTCCTATCATGTAACCAACAAGCGGAAAGAATCCAATTATCATTGATTGCCATACGGATTCTTGAAGAAAGGGCAAAGCTAAGCCACTCATTACCAAATTCAAAACTAACAGACTCCACACCCTCATGTTCAGTGAATCCACTCTGAGCCCGGGTAATAATTCATACCGCTTTGTCTTTCGTTGGTAGTAAGTTACTAGAGCAGAAGATATATTCAATGGACCAAGAACCATCAACAATGTAAGGATATCAAAACCACTGGGTGTTGCTCCAACAAGCAGAACACCGAACAATATCGATATAATAGATTGAACTTCAATGATTGTGGGAGTATCTTTCTCAGCTAGTAAGTCAGCTATCAAAAGATAGATGATTACAAGTTGACCATAGGGGAGAACTGTTGCTGCATCTGATGCACCAATTAAGATGTAGTAGACAAGTGTTGAAATACCTGCGAAAAATCCTGCAAGAAAGATATAGATCATAGGAGTTTTTGGTAATAACCTAAGCTGAGCAAAATCAGGATCCAAGCTGTAACCCAAAGCACGTTTCTTTCCACCTTTTGTGCGTTTCAAACTTAAGATAACGACTGCTGAAATTGTTACAATGAAACTTACCCACTGAGATAAGAAACCATATGCAAGAGGTGCAAGACTCGATGTCCGGAGTGCGAAATCGTCAAAGAATACAGAAAGAGTCCTCATTATTCCAGAGCCCAGGGCTAACGAATAGAATAATGTTGATGCTGACCTCCGACTCACGGGTCTCTGACTTCGACTGCTCATTCATATCCCCCTCATCACTCAACGATGGCAAAACCACCAAAGAGAACTATTCCTCGGCGGCATCGTCCATAGATTCTTCAGAAGTCGATTCTGTGTCTTTGACTTCTTTAGTTTCCTTTGGTTCTGGTTCAGCCTCTTGTTCAGATTCTGCCTCAGCCTTCTTAGCTCGTTTCTTGGCTTTCTGAGACTTTTTCTTGTCATCAGTGACTTGACGTTGAGCTAGTATAAATTCATCAAATGTGAGCCTTTGACCTGATTGAAGTTTCTCAACAGCCGCATCTGTACGCTCTCGTTCTTGGGCTCGCTGTTGATCACGTAACTCCTGACGTTCAAGATCACGTTTCTCAACGGTGAACTTACGAAGTTTACCTTGAATGTCATCAATTTGTGTACGTAACTCCTTTAGTTTAGCTTCGCCGTCCTTAACTTTCTTCAACCATTCCACGAAATTCTTGTGTGCTGTATCTGCAGACTTCTTGTATTCTTCAAGTTGTGGTCTAATTCGTACAACTTCTTGATGATGTATCTGAGACTGCTCCGACAGTGTAATCACTTTCTCATGAGCATCAGATGCCTCTTCTTTGAGCTTTCGCGCAAGTCTACGGAGCTCACTGATTCTATCCTGCTTCTCCTTTTCCTGACCAATTTTAACAAGTTTGGCCTCTATCTTGGCAATCTCTTCAACAATAGAGAGCTCTTCATCCCTGGTGAGCTGATCGGTTTGTTGACGCCACTCTAGTTCTTCAACACGACGCATCATTCTACGCTGGTCAGTAGATGGACTTCCAACAAGATTGCTCCGTAGTTCTCGAATCTCATCATATACGCTTTTCAGCTGTGCATGAATCGCAGTCCTACGATCCTTAGCTTCGGAAATATCCTTGTTAATACGGTCACGTTCTTCACGTTCCGCTTTTACAGATTCGATGAGGTTTCTAACCTCTTTATTATGTTCATCTCGAATGTTCTTGTATTCACGCATCTTGTCTCGGTCACGTCTGAGTACCTCAAGTTCGTCTCGAGCAAGTGTTTTGAGTTCCCTGAGCTTTGCTCTTAAGAATTCAACATCTTCAGGTTTGGCTTCTGCAGCTTCAGTCAAAGGCATTCTGTCCTTAGAATTTCGTTTTGCGAGTTCTGCCTAGCAGAACGGATTTCGTTCACCACGCGGGTGCTTCGACAAACTTTTGTCGCTAGATTCCTTCTTAAAAGGTTTCGCATGGAGCGCTTAAATCTGTCCAAAACAGTCAGCAATCCGCTGTGATATGTCAAACTTAGTGACTTGTTGCAATCCAGTCCATCCTGGAGTTGCGTTTGTTTCTAAAATCCATTGTTCCCCGTCAACATTGGGGATGATATCTACACCAACCAAACGCCCCTTCACAGACCTAGCAGCTCGTATCGACAGGTCTGTCACGTCAATCGTATTCGTTCGTGGAACACCTCCACTATGTATGTTTGTCGTGATACCTTCTCCACCAACGCGCTGCATTGTAGCTATGACCTCATCATCAAGGACAAGAGCACGTATGTCATATCCCGGGCCTTCTATGTATTCTTGTAACAGATAAGCACCTTTACCAAACATCTGGCTATGGAATTTCAAATAGTCATAGATGTTCTCTAAATCAAAATCGCGTTCAATCAGCTGAACGCCAAGTCCACCAAATCCAGTGATTGGTTTCAAGACACAAGGAAAATGTGTTTGGACAAATTTAGCTGCATCGTCAATGGATTCAGTAATGAGTGTCTTTGGGACAGGTAATCCTGCAGAAACCAAGCGGCGCATTGTTTCAGCCTTGTTTCTCATGAGGAGTATTGCTGAAACAGAGTTAATCACCTCAACGCCCATCTCTGTCAACGCAGACAAGAGACCCACTCGATTGAAAAACGTACCAATGTCATTCGCACCTAGATCTAGGACAATAAGCCGGTCTAACAGGGATAGGTCTTCTCCATTCATTGTGATTACATGTTCGTTTGTTGATCCTGTTCGTGATACTTTCCAAGGAAGGACTTGCATAGCAGTAATCCCCAGTTGACGAAAGGATTCCTCTAGGCTTTCTGCTCTTCTAGACCAGGGGTCAGAGGAATAAAGTCCCACCTTCGACACATATTCAGGGCTCAAACTACTCACTCCATTCAAGAAGTAACTATATCATATCCATAACGACTATCTTTTATGTCCTCTCAATTTTGAATACTTGTTGAGTTCTATGAAACTATTCTCTGATGAAGAACTTGATGTAATCAATAAAGAACTTCTTGGAAAAACAGGACATTACCTGATTGCTTTCCGTAACAAGTTTGGACCCACTCAATTGAAAAAACTCTGGACTGAGATGCTCCAAGAATTGGGGCATCCAGTAAAATGCCTTAGCTGGTGGTCGAGTGCGGGGAGGATAGGTCTTCTAGAATGTGAAATAGAAAGTGGATTGACTGTTTTTGGACAATGGGTATTACATAACGAACAGGAACTTCTCAATGTAATAGAGCTTGATGAGAATGATATTGTAAACATTCGAGATGGTTTCGATGCAGGTACAGTAACCTCATCAGCAATGAGATCTTACCGAATAAGCGATTCGGGTGGAGAGAAAGAATAAGGTCGTTTAATCCACTGTTAGGGTTTTTGAAAGGTTCCTAGGCAAATCAGGATTTATACCAAGATCAACTGAGAGATAATAGCTGAGAAGTTGTAAAGGAATAACATCGAGAAGTGGATTGATTTGCGCATCGGACTTTGGCACCTGAAGGTAGTCAATCTTGCTCATTACATATGGCTGTAAGGTGTTTTCATATTCACCAACTATGATTGTTCGGCCATTTCTAGCCTTCACTTCGTTAATGTGATTAATCACCATCCAGCTGTCTTCTGTAGTAGTGACAAAGATTACAGGGTAGTTCTTTGTGACAATACTAAGAGGCCCATGCTTGAACTCAGATGAATACATCCCCTCACAATGATTGTAGCATATCTCCTTAATCTTCAAAGCACCCTCTCGAGCCACACCATCTGTGAATCCATAACCAAGACAATACATGTCTTTGACATTCATCATTGTTCTTGCCAAGTTTTTAGCATTGATTCCAGTTCTATCAATTGCAGTCTGGGCTAGTGAAGGAAGGTCATCTCGGAGTCTGCTAATGAAAGATTTGGCTTCCGATTGGTCAATGTGCCCATTTCGTGCTCCCAGTCTTGCAGCAAGGTATGCAAAAATAATGCTTTGGGAAAAGTAGGTCTTTGTAGCTGGAACAGATACTTCATATCCACAAGCCATAGGAATGTATGAATCTGCCTCAAACATCAGAGTACTTCCGATGACATTTAGCACACCAAGTGTAGTTCCAAAGTTGTTTGTTTTAACAAGATTGAGAACATTAAGGATATCTTTTGTTTCTCCACTTTGAGACACTAGAATGGATAGACAATCTTCATCCATGGTTGCCCCATACATCGTGTGGAACTGACCACCGATAGCATGCAGCATTGGCAAACCTGCAAGCCGGTTGAAGTAATAGGTACCAACTATACTAGCGTTGTAGGAGGAACCACATGCAACCAAGTAATGTCTAGAAGCGTCTTCAATGAGTTTCAGCCACTCTTCGCTCTTAGGACGTTCCATAATACCAATTATGTCCTTTGCAATCTTTGGCTGTTCATTTATTTCTTTAAGCATGAAATGTGGATACCCACCCTTCTCAGCCGCTCGAGCATCTAAATTTGAAATCTCAGGAACTCTCTCAAGCTGTTTACCATCTTCAATCCGATATACCTTAACATCATCATGGGTTAGAACTAGCATCTCACCATCAGCGAGATAGATCACATTGTTTGTGAGTGGGAGGACGGAGGGAAGGTCACTTGAAACAATAGTAGCGCCAGCAGTGACTCCAGCAACAAGGGATGAGCCCATCTTTACAGCGTATATCTCTGGTTGATCAGCACGACCGACCGCATAGGCGTAAGCACCTTTGAGGTCCTGGGTAGACAATCTAACTGCTTCAAACATGT
>JBHLPA010000190.1:0-5383 GCA_048939935.1 Promethearchaeota archaeon
GAAACTGCTTAATCACCGGTTAGACGTTTGAAAAACATGAATGACATTGAAAGAGAATATTACGACACAAACTGTAACTTCAGTATCAGCCAAAGTGCTAATTGTTGGTGACAGCGGTGTTGGTAAAACTGCTCTATTAATAAGATTGCAGGATGAAGCTTTCCAACTGACGGCATCAACTCATGGTGCATCTCTGTCACATATCGAGGTGCCACGCGATCTAATTAACGATGAATCTTCAAGAGATATTACTAGAGAACTTGAGCTTTGGGATCTTGCTGGACAGCCAAGGTTTGAGTCTGTACGCGCAGGATTCTATAGAGGCGCTAGAGGTGGACTCCTCCTCTATGATGTGACTCGTCGGCGAACTTTCCTCAACGTCGATAACTGGAAAGAGGAGGCATTCAAGAACCTGACCTATAAGATACCACTGATACTAGTTGCGAACAAGGTGGATCTTGAGGATAGTCGAGTCGTCACAACAGAAGAGGGAGAAAAGTACGCCAAGAAAAACAAGATGATGTACGTTGAATCCAGCGCTCTCACTGGAGAGAATGTGGAAGAAGCTTATGCTAATCTATGTCGAACGATGATTGAGAGTTCAAAGAACTCAGCACAGACTAAGTCGTTGTGATAGGTTTTACTTCTTTCTAGCTGTCCCTTTCAACAAGCCCAATTCACGTTTGCATTGCCAGACTAAGTAGAACATTTTCTTGGTTGCAAGTGTTTCTTCGTCATAATTTGCTTGTAATTCCTCAAACTTCTGAACTAGAGAGTTTCTGGTTTCTTCGTTCAATGTCGCCTTGATTTCAGCCAGAAGGGCTTCAAAGGGAGCCATTGTAGCCGCAAGATCGGTGACTTCCCAGCGGATGATTGCCCCAGTACCATCAGCGGTGAGAAATGATTGAGTCTTGGGATACCACTCAATCCCATCAATTTCCCCAATGGTTGTTGCTTCACCTCGAATCTCAAGTTTGTCCATATCCCAGAGATAGATGGTCTTATCGCTGGATCCAGAAGCTAGATATTTCGCATCTTCGCTGAAAGAGAGTGCACGAACTTCTGTGTTATGACCTTGGAGAATATGTTCGACCTTCATAGGCGTACTTGAGGAGTCCCACAATATCATGTGAAGATCAGATGATCCCGAAGCAAGTCGTGAGCCATCTGATGTGAAACGGACTTGTTGAACCGCAGCTCGATGTTCATTGTGACGGTGGAGCATCTCTCCTGAGTTCGCATCCCACTCACAGATATTTGCATCAACTGATCCTGAAACAATCCGGTTTCCCTGAGGATCCCAGTCACAGGTCACAACATAGAATCCATGTCCCTTCATGTGATGAATGGGTTCAGGAGATTGATTATCAATATCCCAAATCATGAGTGTTGTATCACCACTACCAGAAACAAGTCTGTCGCCATCAGGAGAGAAGCTTAGTGATAGTATAGGATACTCATGACCTGCAAATGTTGCTAGGCAGTCTCCACTTCTGATATCCCAGAGCCTTACAACACGCTCAACACTGCCTGAAGCAAGAATGTCCCCATTGGGACTGAATGCAAGTGAAGTGCAGAGAAACTCGTCCTGCATCTTTTGCATCTCTTCCCCGGTGTCTGCAAAATATAGACGAATGCTTCGGTCCTGCAATGCTGCAGCGTACATCCGACCCACTTTGTTCATCGCAAACCTACGAGTAATCTCAGAGCCATGCTCAGCTTGATTCTTTAGAATCACTGGTTTAAGGAAGATTGAGGTCTCTTGACTCTCCATGGGATTCACTCACAGGACCGTTTCTAATGGCTCGAGGCCTTAGATTCCGTAAAAGTGTTGTTGATATGTCATTCATGAGTTATTCGATGTGCGTCACGATGCATCAAGGATTTGATGTCACATCACAATAATCATTATCTAGCACGATAACGGGCATCAATAAGAGGGACACACTTGGCAGATAAGGATGAACGCAAGATTACATCTGCACTTGGTGGGGGTGAATCCGTCAGCCGTTTTAGAAAAGCTGTGAAAGGAGTTTTGAAGAAACCCAATGATGTAGTCAACAAAATGCTGAGTAATCTAACAAGTATTCAAGCATGCAGGGATGCAGCTTTGACGGGTGATGAGGATCTTAGATTACTTGCAGTATGTAGACTTGGAGAATTTGGTGCTGCAGCTTTTGATGCTCTGGATATTTCTCTTTGTGATGATGATCCATTAGTCCGTACTGTAGCAGCAGGAATGCTGGCATATACAGAAGATGAAGAAGCCATAGAGATTCTACAACCATATCTAACGGATAATGATGATACAGTTAGAGAAGCCATCAAATTTTCATTAAACTGGTTAGAGATGCATGCGACAGAAAAGGAACATGGAACCCGAATTCCTGACAAATGGGAGAATCCAGCAGAGATTCTACTTGACTCGGATGCAATTCCATTGAAGACTGAGGAAGACGTGGAGGTCATTAGCAAATACACAGCGCTTCCCGAGAGTCTTGAGTTTGGGTTGACAGTGAAGAACAATACACTAGAAACAATTCATGAGGTTTCAGTCAAAATCCTTCTTTATCCAAATGAGAGCCTCGAACCTCTTGATACACTCAGCCAGCTCATAGTGTTAATAGAACCTGGAAATACTGAAGCCTTAATCTTTGGATTCAAAGTCATCGATGAGATTGTTGAAGGAGAGTTTGTTACCTCAGTCCAGTTCATCAATGAAGAGGGTGAAGATGTCGCTGCGATATCAGGGAACATCTTCGTGAGGTCTTTGTTCGAGCAGATCATTCCTCTGGAGGCTACGCCTGAGGACCTCCTCAGTCTGAAATCCGAGATGAAAGATTGGAACAGAGAACACTCTCTTGCTGTTGAAGGAAAGGAGCTGTTCAAGACTGTGAATAAGCTCTTTCAGACTTGGAATCTTCATGTAGTCCAATCAGAAACGACCGAAAGAGAGGGAGTTTTCATGGGGGTGGTTTCAGGGATGGGAGAAGGGAGAATCCATGGAAATAAGATAGCTGTGACTCTTACTGTTGTTGGGAAACTCAATGATGACTTGTCTAAAATCAGGATTGATGTTCTTTCAGAAAATCCTGAAGTCTTGCATACTGTAGCCAGTGTACTCTTTGAAACAATTCAGAAAGAACTTGGTGTCATTGAGATGGATGCCTAATCTTATGCTAGTCCTCCAGCCTCAAGAATCTTGATTGCCAGTTCTAAGAATGCAGCCTCTACATTGAAACCAGTCTTAGCAGAGGTTTCCAAGAATGAGGTAATGACACCTTGTGATGCTATTTTGTTTGCGAGCTGCTGACCCTCTTCAGTGGTAACGATGGTCTGTGCCATTACAGGATTGTCTTTGAACTGGTCACGAAGGTCAGTCTTGTTCGCAATCACCACAATTGGAATCTTCTTTCCTGCGTTGGTCCAACATTCTTCAATCCAATTCATAAGGTTATCAAATGATTTCCTCTCTACAGTGGAGTAAACTGCCAAAGCACCTTGAGCACCCTTATAGAAGGTCGAACGCACACTCTTGAAGTGCTCTTGCCCGGCAAGATCCCATATCTGAATGCTCACGTCATGACCGCCCTCAAGTTGCATTTTCTTGACCGCGAAGTCGGCACCAATGGTGATCATATAGTTAGCACGGAAACCTTCCCCCATATACTGTCGTCTCAGACTTGTCTTTCCGACGCTTCCATCTCCCATTAATACAACCTTGAACAACGCAGTGACCATAGTCTGTCACCTGAATGGTAGAATGTCCTCTGGACACAGGCCGGTATTTGATTATTCCGCTATTTGAGTCTATGTTGAGTGGATAAGATAGTTGGTAAGATGTATTTCACTTTACTTTCGGGAGACTGTCCCCCTCACACTCATACATTTGGAAGAACTGGAAGAGGCCAAAAGACCCACAATGAGTGGGGGTATAACATACAGGCCTAACAGTCGAGAGTACGCCCTCTGGCACTGTGGGAATGTCAAAAGAGGATGCAGATAATGGGACGAACAGTCCGCACCTATAGAGATGCGGTTAGGATTGAGGAAGGAAGATGGAAGGACTTCAGGCGGACACTAAGGCCGTCCCGGAGAGAACGTTTTGACCGGATTTTCAACTATGCAAGAGGGTTTGCAGATGCAGGCACGATGATGGTGACACCGAGAATCATCGAGGTCGTCCTGCTGTCCGCAATCATGGAGTTGCTTGCAGAGATTGATGAGATTAAGGGGAGGGTACAGGTCTTAGAACAGAAGATTGAGGAGACCGCCCCCTGATGAAAGAAACGGGGTGGCTCTTGGACTGTAGCGTGGACCGAGAGAAACAGGCACTCACGCTCTGGATAAAAAGTAAAGGAAGGACCAGAGGCTACACCTACCGAGGATTTCAGCCATCTGTATTTGTCAGTACGGACCTGATGAGGAGGAGGGACTGGAGCGAGACTGACATCCTGCGTGCGGTCTTGGAACATCCAAAAGTGACAGACACGCAGATTGTTCAGAAGTATGCCAGTGTCTATGATGTCGAGAAGACCCCCGTTCTGGAAGTGTATACGACACCAGAAGCCCAACGGGAGGTGGCAAGAGACCTCGAGAAGCTGCCAGGGGCGACAGTGTACCATTCAGACATTGACCCGGTCCAGCAGTTCTTCATCGCAAAGACCATGTTTGCGTTTGGACGTGTGGAGTTCGAGGTAAAGGGAAACGAAATCATCGAGGTCAATTGTCTTGACGACCGTGAGGACCCGAAGTATGAGATTCCAGACCTCGAGGAGCTTGGGTTCGAGGTTTTCGTTGATACAAACCATATCTTCCCTAAGATGGAGGACAGTATTCATCATATAGAGGTCTACTACAGAGGGGAAATTATCCGCATTGAAGACGAAATGGAGCGAAACATCCTTGTCAGGTTCCAGAGTGTCATTGACAAGATTGATCCAGATGTGATAACCACAAGAAGGGGTGATGAGAGTCTCTTCAGATATCTCAGCTTGCGTGCAAAGGCAAACGGGATAGAACTACGACTCTCGCGGGATGGCACACCCCTGCGAGTCACCTATAGAGAGCCACAGTCGTTCTGGCAGTACAATCGAATCGTATACAGGTCAGGCACACAGGTGACGTTAAACGGGAGAATCCACATCGACCGGGGAAAGACGGGTATGCACTTCTTCTCACCTGTTGGACTTGAAGGCGTAGTTGAGAGCTGCAGGCTTGCGCTAGGGCGACCACAGAGGGTCTCAAGGATGACCATTGGCGCGGTGAATGCAGCAGTGCAGTTCTACAACGCATTCAAGATGGATATACTCATACCACCAGTCAAACGAAATCCAGAGTTCCTCAAATCGCTCAATGAACTAGCGGCTATTGACAGAGGGGG
>JBHLPA010000191.1:0-5365 GCA_048939935.1 Promethearchaeota archaeon
AAGAACCTGTTGAGGTTTCAATCAAATAGTGGGAGGCAATCTAGTTTCATGGGATTCTTTTTCCAAGAGTCCAGTATTGTCCGTTCAGAGGTAGGTATGTGAATAACGTCGTCTTTGAGGGGTCAAAACGTCCCTTCTCATTGAGTGTTGATTCATCAATATGAACAGCGACTACTTCTGCAACGAAGAGGTCATGTGCACCTAATGGAATGATTTGAGTAGTCTTGCATTCGATGTTTATGGGGCACTCTTTGATCATCGGTGCATCAACCTTTGTTGCAGGGACAGGTGTAAACCCACCCTCACTGAACTTGTCGTAATCACGACCGGATTTAGTTCCAGCAAATTCTGTTCCTTCAAACTGGTCAGTGGAAGGGATATTCAAAACGAACTCACCAGACTCTTTGACAAGATTATAGCTGTGACGTTCAGGTCTGATTCCAGCAACAATAGTGGGAGGATTGCTACAAACATTGGCTACCCAGGACAAGGTGATTATGTTGGGCTTATCTTCTCCTGCCACACTTAGTAAGACAACTGGGCAGGGGACTACTGCAGTTCTGGGATTCAATTGGCGTTTCATATTGCTATAGTATTCCAACCACGTTAAGAAAATGTCGGGGCCGTGTGATTTAAGTCCAGGTAGGAGACGCACAGCTCAAGACAACTAGAGGGTTGTGCCTATGGGACGCGTACTTGTAGCAGATCCAATTGCAGAGTCTGCATTGACCAAGATAAAGGCTGCAGGACTCGAGGTAATAGTTAGAAACAAGGAAACAGATGGGCCGATTGAAGACCAGATCAAGGGATTTGATTGTGTTGTGGTCAGGAGTGCCACAAAGATGACAAAAGAGGTCATTGATGCCGCTGACAATCTGAAGCTTATTGTAAGGGCTGGGGTTGGTCTTGACAATGTGGACAAGGAAGCAGCAGGGAAAAAGGGGATCGAAGTAAAGAACACTCCAGAGGCACCGACTGTTTCTGTGGCTGAACTGGTCTTCGCAATGATGTTTGCATTGGCCAGGAATGTCACTCGAGCGGACAGTTCTATGAAAGATGAACGGTGGGAGAAGAAAGCCCTCACTGGTACAGAACTTTGGAATAAAACCTTGGGGATAGTTGGTTTTGGCAGGATTGGATGCGAGGTTGCTAAGAAGGCCAAGGCATTTGACATGGAGGTTTTGGCGTATGACGTGGTGGACATCGACCACATATGCTTAGAGATGGGTGTCAAAAGAACCGAACTTTCAGACTTGATAGGGAGCTCCGATTACATCACAGTTCATGTACCACTAGTTCCCTCTACAAAGGGTATGTTTGGAGAGAAGCAGTTCGCCATGATGAAGAAGACTGCATTTATAGTGAATACAGCACGTGGAGGCGTGGTAGATGAGAAAGCACTCTTAAAGGCTCTAAATGATGGAGAGATAGCAGGTGCTGCATTAGATGTTTTTGAGAACGAGCCACCTGTTGATTGGACACTTGTCAAGCATCCAAAACTTGTTGCAACACCACACTTGGCATCCTCCACTGTAGAGGCCCAAGTCCGAGTGGGAGAACTAACCGCAGACAAGGTCATAGAAGGTCTGAAATAGACCCAAAGAGCTAGAGCGTTACATCTTTAAGCGAATAGTTTGGGTGACCACATGGTTTTGGACTGGATTCCAGAACCCACCATTTCCTTTGTGTTGGCGGATACGTCCGCACGGGATGTGGCCCATAGAGGCTGAACCACAAACAAAGCGAATATAGTTACAGCAAAGGATGGGATTACACAGTGCCAACAGCATACCAGCGTATGAATGAAACTTGGTTAAAGGAACAGAAAGAACGGTCTGACCTTGTTAGAAGCAGAATGATTGTCTGGAGAAAACAAGGTAGTATTGTCAAACTTGACCGTCCCTCACGACTTGGAAGAGCTCGGTCTTTGGGGTACAAGGCAAAACAGGGATACGTAGTAGTCCGAGTAAAGATCGGACGGGGTCCTAGAGAGAAGCCTAGACCTAGAATGGGTCGTAAGCCTAGAAGCATGGGTGTTACTAAATATACTCCTCAGAAATCACGACGATGGATTGCTGAAGAGCGTGTTGGAAGAAAATTCCCCAATCTTCGTGTCCTGAACTCCTACTGGGTCGGGTCAGACCACAAATGGGTCTGGCATGAAGTCATCTTGGTCGATCCAAATCACCCGGTGATCTACAATGATCCAAACATCAATTGGATTTGTGACCCAACTCAGAAAGGCAGAGAGAACAGAGGCCTCACATCTACAGGAAAGAGAGGTAGAGGGCTACGAAAGAAGGGGAAAGGTGCTGAGAAGATAAGACCATCTCTCGGTGCCAAGCGCAATCTCGGTAAATAGACAGGACTCCCTATTCTGGGGGTTGTATCATGGCTTTCGTTGCCAAAATCGATGCGCGTGCATACTCTAGGGCGACAGAAGTGTCAGAAAGGGTTGTCAAGGCAATTCTCAACCTTTATCCAGAGAAATTCCGTGAACTCGTGAATATTGAAAAATCAAAAGTAGAGGGTCAATCAGGTTACAATATTCTGATTGTTGCATCCAGGTTGGAAGACAAGACAGGTAGTGAGACGACTTTAGACTATATATTTGGGAGATTAGAGGAGAGAGACCGTAGAAACCTAAGTAACTCACTACTAGAACGGATTGATGAGAAGTGTATTTTCTTTGTTAGGATTGATAAGCAGGCAGCGTTCTTGAACAATATTAGATTAGCAAAAGGTCCTGATATGATCAGCGTTCAGATACACATTCGACAATATCCAAAATGTAAACAGGATGATGTGAGAGCAATGTTGGAGGACCGTCTTCAAGCAGCTGGTGGTGCAGACTAGTGGTCTTTGATTTAGGCGTCTGCAGTGATCCTAACAATCAAGATTCTTTTATTCAGATGGCTCTCGATTTAGGCTTTACCGGATTTGCTAGTCATACCGTCGAGATAGGACCTGAACAACAGGTCAAAAGCAACTTTTCTATTCTAAAAAGAACCGATGTTTCAGGTCGTGGTCTGAAATCAATAAGAAAGAAAGTTGAAAGTGTTAGAAGGCATTCAATGATTGTTTCCATTCCGTTGTCAACGGTAGAAGTTGCTAATTGGGCAGCAGAAGATCCAAGAGTTGACCTGCTCACATTAGGACAGTCTCATGAAAAGCGACTTCGGGATTCTACAGCTCGTCTCGCCGCAACTTGTGGCACGGCTTTGGAGGTTGGATTTGCGCCTTTGATGCACTTGACGGGTTTGAATCGGTCTAAAGTCATCAAGTTCTATCGAGAATCAATACAGACCGCGACTAGTTCAGGAATGCAAGTCATTCTCTCTAGTAGTGCTACACATCCATTGAACATGAGGTCAGCTATTGCAATCCGATATATTGGTGAACTTCTAGGAATGGAAACCAAACTAGCTGATTATGCCATCAACAAAGCACCTCTTGATATCGTTGAGAGAAATCGTAATAGATTGAGTTCGGATTATGTAATGGAAGGTGTGGAAATCCTTACAGGGGGATCTGAGAAATGAAGAAGAATCGTAGACGATATCTTTCATTCCTACTCCGTTCGGAGGATTCCAAAATAGATGATAAGAAACTTGGTCTAGCCATTTGGCAGAATCTGCTCTCTCTTTACGGTGAGGTGTCCGCTGCAGATTCAAAACTCTATCTTGTTGAATATGATGAGGATACCGGGAGGGGAATTCTACAGTGTACAGCCTCATCACTGACCAAGATCATCACTGCTGCTGTCCTTATTGACTCAATAGGCAAGAGTCTAGTTTCGTTCGAGCCAAAGAAGACCTCTGGGACCATCAAATCTCTCAAACATCAAATCTCTAAGTAAGACGCAAGTCAACTTTTTTGACCTGGTCATCCTCCATCAAAAAGCCCTTGCTAACCCAGTTTCCACTTTCTTTTGATGCAATAAGCCATACAACTGGATTGAGCTTCATGTTCTTCTGATCTCTGCTCGAAGGAAACGGAGGTGCGGGATGTGAATGAAATATCCCGACGAGGTCTTCATCCTGTTCTTCTGCCTCCATCATGAGTCGATATTGTTCTTCTGGATTTACAATGAATTGCGTCTTGTTAGAAATTGCATCATTTTGTACCAGTTCAGCACGATTGACAATTACGGAATGTCCGGATATGCTTCCGAAGAGGAGTGCGGCAGCCTCCTGAGGGAGCTCTGCCTCAGCATGAGTATGGAGTTTTTTCATATCCAAGGTAGAAAGATGCAGTGTGTACTGCATCAATAATCACTCCTGTCTTTAGAAGGCCGATTTGATTTCCTCAAGCACAATGCAGGTTTCTGCATCACCAAGACCGGGAATCTTTCCAAGGCGATTTTCGAGGAATGCCTTGAGTTCAGTGAGATCATCCACTGTTACCATTATCATGAGCCCACAAGCTCCATCTAGAAAGTATGCTTCATTGACTTCATCAAACTCTCTGAGTTTTTTAGAAATTACCGCAGCCTCTTTCATTGCGGTTTTGACCCGGATAACAGCGCGTATCTTTCTCCCGATTTTTAAAGGGTCCAATACCACTGTGAATCGCTTGATGTATCCCTCATCAATCAACCGCTTCACTCGTCTGCGGATGGTGACTTCAGTTCTACCCACAGCATCTGCAATCTCACTATATGATCGTCTACCATCATTCTGCAACATCGATATGATATCAGAATCAATTTTATCTAATCGCATGGTCTTGGCCTCTTTTTAACACATCACGATTAACGCGTCTTGTGTCCGAAATCGTTCACATATATTAACTGTTGTGTGCGAACTCGTTAGATGCCTGTTTGAACGAGTAAAGACTTCCCACACTTAAAAATACTAGAGTACACGTAGCTCTTCCTTGATTATTACATCTTCTCTGGGTGACATGATGGCATAAAGCTCAATGTGGTCAACCAATGCCTTTGCGTTACGGATTTTCTCTTCGAGTAGTTCTTGTATCTGGAATATTCCGGAGGCGTTATTCATGGTCACCTCTATTCTTGCAGTCTTTGTTTCACCTTTCCGAATTCTCACGTTCTCAATTGCACGTGCGCTTGTACTGTGAATGTTCACGCTTCCAGCCTCAAAAGGTATCCGTGCTCGACCCTTTGTCATATCTAAGGCATCTGCTATGCCTACTACCCCGGCCTCAACTGTCAGGGGCATTGCCGCCTTGTCATGACAATAAATCGCGTGTAGAATGTGATTTCTGATATGGACTTGTTTGTGCCTTTCATTTGGATAGACCTTGGATAGAATACGATCAACAATGGGAGCAGCTAGGACCACTGAGAATTCATCATGATTTGTTCTTCCCACTACCATTCCAATACCATGAAGGTAGC